>JAHBUQ010000001.1:302703-605406 GCA_019637995.1 Ignavibacteriota bacterium | reverse complement strand
AAGTGTTTCAGCAACTTCTGAAAATTTTTCACTTCTTTCAACGACAATTTCAAATGAATTAGCAACACATTCAATACCGGAAATAGTATCTTCAAGTGCTTTTGTTTGTATTTCTATTGACATTCGATAATTATCCTGCCAGTCTAACATCTTACCTACACCTTCATTAAGATGCTTGAAATTTTCACCAAACTGCTCATTAATTTTAGCATTAAAATCAGCTATAACTTCACGCAGAGCCATAATAAGAGCGTTATAGTTATTCTCCGCCATCTTTGTAGCAAAAGTTTCAAATGAATTTACCATTTTATCCAATTTAATCTCTGTCCGGTCAAATCCATCCTGCATATTTGTACGTAATTTCTGAATTTGTGTGAGTAAAGTTGATTCACCATCTCCAATTAATGCTTTTTCAATCATTTTGAGATGTGAATTATTTGAGCGTGCTAATTCATCCTGTTTTGCAATTGATTCACGTTGAAGATTTATGAGTGTCTCAAGCGGATTTGAACCTCGTTGATTATTTCCGGAACTGCTAAATTGTGAAATAGCATTTGCAATTAAGCTCAATATCATTCCAACCAATGAAGTAATAAATGCTGTCTTTAACCCTTCAAGTAAACCAGCAATGCTCTCTTGAATATGTGCTGCATCAAAATCCATAAGTGCAATGAATATTCCCCAAAAAGTTCCTAATACACCTATACCAATCAAGAACGGTGCTATTGTTTTCAGTTTTGCCGGCTCGTTATTATATTTGATTAAGGCAATAACAGTAATTACAAACATTACTAATACAAATATTATGTTTGTGGGCGTCAGTAAGCTGATGAAATCCATTTTAAAATCTCCAAAAAATATTATAAAAAATTATCTTCTTGTTTACTTTACAATTCAGAGTGATTTTTTTTCAACTTTTTTTCAATTATTTTCCAAGACAATAAAAACAGCTTATTCAAGCATGAAACCATATATTGATTAATGCGATTATTCTGAGCAAGAATTTACCATTTATACCACTCTGAATATCATAGAGTATATTGTTAAGATATAAATGTGTTTTTTATGGAATGTTTTATGGAATAGGAATAATTTAATAAGAACTAATGAATAAACTATCAAGGATAAATTTTTCAAAATATATCAATATATACATCTTTAATAAATGTACCAAATATCAACGAAAGAAAGTAAAGTTAACTCACTTCAACTCTCAAATCATAAGTAAACACTATGTTATCATTATCCAAAATCCTCGTCATTCCATTTTTTTATAGAATTATGTGTAACTCCAAGTATTCTGCCTGCTTCCGCTGTGTTCCCATTGGTTTCTGACAAAACAATTTTCGTAAGCATTGTTCTTAGCAATTTATATGCTTTACCGTGCAATTCAGTAGGTATTTCCGGCTCATCATGTTGAACTTTATGTGTAAGTTCAGACAATACTTGTTTAATGTTTGATAATTTAATATTATCTGAAGAAGCATTAAGATTTAGTCTGTTTAGTATAATAATCAATTCTCTCACATTGCCGGGATAACGATAATTTTTAAGAGCTTCTAATGCATCAGGTTCAAACTCTAAATTTTCAAGAGAATTTGAAAGTTTTAGTTTTTCAATTAGTTCTGGAATCTGTTCTTTTCTTTTTCTTAACGGTGGTATATGTAGTTCAAATGTACGCAAGCGATAGTATAAATCTAATCTGAACTTTTCTTCTTCAACTAACTTTTGAATTTTTTCATTTGCAGCTGCAATAATTCTGATATTTGACTTCTCGATAATTGAACTGCCCACAGACCTAAATTCACCACTTTCAATAAATCTTAGTAATTTTGCTTGCAAACTAATTGGCATTGAGTTGATTTCATCTAAGAAAAGAGATCCGTTTTCATACTCTTTGACTATTCCTTTCTTATCATAATTTGCTCCCGTAAAAGCTCCTTTTTTATGACCAAAGAGTTCACTTTCCAATAATTGTTCTGGAATACCAGCACAATTGATTGGAAAAAAAACTTTTCGTTCACTTGTATCATGTAATGTTCTGGCTAATACTTCTTTGCCTACTCCGGTTTCTCCGTAGATTAAAATATGATTGTTTGATTTTGCAATTTGTATTTGCTTTTTGTTTAAATTATTAACGTCATTAACTACACTGTAATTTTGCTCATTCTTACTACCAAGTCTTCTTTCATAAACTTTTAGTTTGTTTAATTTATCACGTATGTTTGTAAGTAAAGCAACATCTTCTGTTCTTCTGCTCTCGACTGAGTAACGTTTTTCAATGGCTCTGATTAATTTTACCGGAAAAACATCCGCCTCAGCTATTAGAATCCATGATGCCTGCATTTGTGGAGTCCCTGAAGATATTAAAGCAAATAATTCATTATTTTCAATATCTATTTCACTAAAATTTTCATTTAGAAATTTAACTAATGAAGCGTAAACTTCTGTATGTACTGCAATCTTGTTACAAATAAATTCTTGGATAATTACATCACTTTCTTTGCAATAATTATTTTCTAAAATAATTGTTTTTAAGTATTCAGATATTTCCAAGTAATTGAACATATTGTCGTTAATTCTTGCGTTCCCTC
Organism: Ignavibacteriota bacterium; assembly: GCA_019637995.1. Classification (NCBI taxonomy): domain Bacteria; kingdom Pseudomonadati; phylum Ignavibacteriota; species Ignavibacteriota bacterium. Next base: position 602,812 of record JAHBUQ010000001.1, on the reverse strand, counting down.
TTGTGTATAGTAAATAAATATAATCAAAATCTCTTTCTGACAAAGTAGTTAGAATTGCCCCGTCATCTTCTAATCCTGCGAGCTTTCCCACATCATTTGTTCCTACAAATGTAATGAGAATTTTCATAGACTTATTCATAACTTACTACAACTTGGGCTTTTTGAATAATTTCAGACTTAAAAAGAATTGCCGGTTTTAATACGGTTACAGGGGTCTTCTTTTTATATATATCATATTTAATTTCAAGTTCTTTTATGGAATTTAAATGTTTCGACATCTGTTTCATTAAATCGTCCAAACTCCTTTCTTCAAATTCATCATTATCGTATGGATTTTCAAAATATTTATTTTTTAGATGCGAATAATTAGCCATAAGTCTATAATGCTCATCTCTAAACTTTTTAAAGTTATATGGAGTTTCGGTATCAGCATCAATAAAAACAGCAAATTCACAATCAATTTTTAATTTTAAAAAATCATTAAATACATTTCTTGAATGAAAAATTATTATATCTGGGTTTTTATTTTTGAAATTTTTATAAGATTGGATCAAAAACTTAATGATGTGTGAAATTAATTCGTAAAAATTCTTTAACTCTTGATAATCTGGAGTTTTCGGTTCTTTTTTAAATCTTTCAATCTTATCAATTTCATTATTTAATGATATTTTATACTCATTTAAAATATTCAAGGTAGTTTGGATATTATTAATATGAGTTATAATCTTATTACTATCACTATCGTTATCACGTAAGTATCGTTGATAATTATAGTTCATAAATATATCTTCAAATTGATTAATATTACTAATCAATGTATTCATCATAAAATTCAATAATTTTGCTTGTTCGTATGAATATCCATTAACAAGTTCAATATAATCCAAGATTTGTTCAGAAAATGTCAATTCATTTTCTTTAATAATTTGCTCTTTTTCTTCTTCTGGGGTTATTCTTGCATTATCATCAATATTTGCTGGAATTTCCACATTAGATTCCTCTAGGATAGAATTGCTGGTATCAATGTTAGAATTCATTTTATAATTTTCCTTAATTTTTAAATAATCAATTTCTTCGATTTCATTTGTTTTATTTAAATCTTTTATAATAAGACCGGACTCTTCAATCACTTTCTTAATTAAAAAATCACTATGTACTTTCAGCTCCCTGTACCATTCCGGCATAGTATATTTTGCATTAATGAGGTCAACCACCTCCTGAATAATTAATATTGATAGTAATACTCCTCGATTCGTCATCGGAAATGTCCAATGAGCTTCTTGATTTCTTAATGAACGTAACTTCCGAAATAAATCAACCTGATATTCTGTAAAATTATGTAATTCTTTAAAAGCATTTTTATAACCATTTTTTGAAAATAAAATAATTTCACAAGAATAATATAAGTCCAAAGTATCGTTTGAAAAATTAATAATACCTCTCTCTTCAAGTTCAGTTATTTTCCTATCAATCGAGTCTATATAATGCGATGGAGCGTTTTCTAAATCCAATGAATCTACTATAAACTCTCTTAATATTAAAGTAAGATTCTTGAGAATGGGACTCAGCCATTCTTCATATTCATTTAAATTATTTCCAAGTAGTTCTTTTGACATTTTTTTTTCCTTAATTTACAATACTTTTGAATTCAACTGAATTTTTGCAAAGGATTGGTTCAAGCTCAATAAAAGCAAGTTTAATTATTGATACATTGCCCAAATAATGCTTTATGCTTGAGATAATTGCTCATGCGAAATATCGGCACTAACATCATTATCAATAAAACCTGTTTTCATTTCATCAATCCATTTTGCTATATCTAATAAACTATTTGCTTTTTGCATAATTTAATGCTCCAAAGTAATAAAAAAAATCTAAATTATCAATTTATTTTGCATATTGGAAACAATTTTCAATTCTTTGTGGCAAAAAATTAATTGGGAAATTGTGTTGCCATTCACCATGACTCAAAATATTATTATCATACATAATTCCAAATATATACTTTGACCATCCGGTATCTAAGCCATAAGACATCATAAAAGTTTTTCCATTTTTCATTTTATATGCTGCTATAGGTCGGTCTTCATAATCGAAATCAGTTGAATAAAAAGATTCAATATTATATTTTTTCTGAAAATTATCTAAAATCCAATTATGAACTTTCATTTTTTCTATTCTCTTAAATTTACTTGAAGTTAAAGCATAAATTTCATTCTTAATAATATCAATATCTAAATTAAAATCAACGTTTTGACAAAATGATGACAAGTCTTTACCAATAGCTTCTTTCAATATATTTATAACTTGTATGTTCCTCAAGTATCCTTCAACTCGTCTATCACTTGATAATATATTATTAGCTAATACAAGTATCCAATCATTAATTTTTCCCTTCGCTCTAAAAAAGGAACTATTATAAGAATTAAAATCAACTGTGTCATAAACTTTGATTTCATTTCTTGTTAGATTTACTCCTTTTATACGGATGTTTGAAAGAGGAATTGAATCGAGTTTAGATTCTCTTTCTGATACTTCTTGTAAAGCCTTTAAACAATTCATTATAATTTCCAAAAACTAATAAATATAGAATTTATAATGAAAATGTCGTGCCAAAAACTCAATCACTTGATATATATACAATTAGGCAATATTTAAAAATGAATAACAACAAATTCTGTAATTTTATAACATAATATTGTCATATTATAACATCAACAGTGTTTGATTAACCACCAAAAAAATTGATATAGCATTTCTTCTTGTTTACTATACAATTCAGAGTGATTTTTTTTCAATTTTTTTTTCAAAGGAAAATTTACGTCCTCCATAAATCGCTTCTGTTGCGGTTTTCGGAGGATATTTGATGATTATCTATTGTCTGATTTATAAATCAATTGCAGGCAAGAAATATTTGAAATACAGGCATTTGCTTGATGAATAGCGAAAATTTGCGGAAAGGTTGGTTTATTAGAAGTAATTTTTCGATTTTTTTTGTAAGTACTGGAATTTTTTGCTAATTTTGTAGAGATAATGAATAACAATTGGATTATTTATGAGAATAAAAGTAATATTATCTCCATCACAAGCAAAATATTATTTGCCTGTTAATAATTCGCTAATCAGAAATTTTTGAAATAACAAGGATATATTTTTATGAGATTATATTTTAAACTTTCATCAACGAGTGAAATACTGCCCTTTGATTATCAATATAATATTTTGGGTAAACTTCATAATTGGCTTGGAGAAAACGAATATCACGACAAAATGAGCTTGTACTCATTTGGCTGGCTTTCAGGTGGTGAAAATTCTAAGAAAGGTTTATCTTTTAAGTCAGGTGCGATATGGTTTTTAAGTTTTTGGCAAGAAGATTTGGGAAAAAAAATAATTTTCAATGCTTTGAAGAACTCTGAATTTATTTTTGGAATGAAAGTAATTGATATTACAATTAAAGAAACTCCTGATTTTTCAAACAAAGAATTATTTTCTGTATCAAGTCCGGTTTTAGTTCGGAATTATACCGAAAATGGAGTGGAACACCTAATTTCAGATAATCCTAAGTGCGATGAACTTATGACAAAAACAATGCAAAGAAAGCTTAGAGAAGCAAAACTTGACGATGACATTATTATAAAATTCAACAGGGATTATCACAAACCAAAAACAAAACTCATCAAGATTAATGGAATAGAAAACAGAGCGAATTTATGTCCTGTGATTATTGAAGGAAATCCTGAATCCATTAAGTTTGCTTGGAATGTTGGTGTAGGTCATAGTACCGGTTCAGGTTTTGGAGCATTAAATTAATAAGGAGAAAAAAATGTATTACGTTGTGAAATATTCAGGTCAGTTTGGTTATATTAAGCCCTGGACTGCCGTCAGAGATAGTGAAACGTTTAGTCAGCAATTTTTGACACCGTCTATTGTCGAAGGTATTGAGAAGAAACTTTTCCCTGAATTGTTGAATGAAAAGGGAATTAAAAGAATAGCCAGACACAGACTAAGCTACACGGGACTTGATTTTCAGCAAGAAGTTACATGGTCGAAAGGACTTAAACAAAAATCAAATCCCTATCAAAAGAACAAAAGTATAATTACTCGTGGAGTAATGATTAATCCGGTTATGCATTTAGCATTTAAAAGTCAAGCTGATGCAGAAATTGCTTATTCGCAAACAATTTGTCTTGTCAGGAATGAGGACTTGATGTTTCCTGTAGAATTATCGGAGTTATCAATTGATGAATTTGATAAGATAAATGGGTTTGAATTAATGTTTACCAATGAATCGGATGGATTCAAGGTTGGGTTCAACCGATTTAATGGTAGTGATATGTATGGATTGTTGAAGGTGTTTGGAAATCCAACCGGATATACAAATGACTGATATTTCAAATATTTTAGCTAAAAGTGTTGAATATGGTTCTGTAACGCTACTTGACCATACAATACAGGTTGCTAATGCAGCTTTATACTTTGCTGAAAACTTTGATTATGAATTTGACAAAGAAGCAGTAATATATGGTGCAATAATTCATGATTTAGGGAAAGCACATCCATATTTTCAAAAAGCAATTTCAGCAGATAAGAATGATGATTTTGATTTTACAGAGTATAAACACAGGCATGAAATTTCTTCATTAGCTTTTTTACCTGCAATACCAAATCAGTATTGGGATAGAGTTATTGATATGGTGGTAGCTCACCACAAACCTATAGAGAATGACATTAGAAAAAGGGGAATTCTTGATATAAAAACTAATGACAGATATTTTATTGATAATCATTTAGAGGATTGGGAAAATTGGAAAATGTTCGGGATTGAAATTCTGAATCACTTTGGGTTAAAGATTATTGATATTAGCTATGATGATGCAAAAAAATCAATAAATTACACAGTTAATTATTGCAGAAATAAACAAAACTCTCCATCTTTTTATCGTGGATTGCTGAAAGCGGCTGACCATTTTGCATCAGCTTTTTCTTTTAGTACTAAGCAATATCTTAATTATACTTTTTACAAACCATCTTTAAATAAGTATTTTGATGATAAAAGAAAGTCGGAACTTTTCCCATTATCCGTTGTTGATGTGAATGACAACAGAAAGCATACTCTTGTAGTTGCTCCAACTGGAGCGGGCAAAACAGATTTTTTGATGAAAAGAACTCAGGGTAGAGTTTTTTATACTTTACCTTTTCAGGCATCAATTAATGCTATGTGGCAAAGGTTTAAAGAATTTGACCCGGATAATCCGGATATAAGATTGTTACATTCCACATCTAAAGTTATTGCAGGTAATACAGTTGAAGAACAAATTCTGCAACCATTAGTAGGTTCATCAATTAAGGTATTAACTCCGCATCAGTTAGCAGCAATTATTTTCGGGACATCCGGTTATGAATCTGTAATGCTGGATTTAAAAGGATGTGATGTAATTCTTGATGAAATTCACACATACTCAGACGTTAGCCGCTCAATGGTTATTGAAATTGTAAAAATGCTTAAATTGCTTGAATGCAGAATCCATATCGGCACCGCTACTATGCCGTATGCCTTATATGAGCATTTGCTTGAAATTCTCGGAGGAAAAGATAATGTTTTTGAAGTATGTTTGAGTAAAAAGCAGATTGAAACTTTTGACAGACATTTAATAACAAAGTATAAAGATAAAGACTTAACCAATAATATTATTGAACAGTCTGTTAATAATAATGAAAAACTATTGATTGTTGTTAATACAGTTAAAGAAGCACAAAATTTATTTAAAGAAATTGAAAATCAATTTCCCGATATTCCAAAAATGCTTATTCACAGTAGATTTAGAAGAAAAGACCGTGAATATTTGGAGAAAGAATTAAAAGATAAATATGATGGTGGTTATAATTGCGAGGGTTTGAAACCTTGCATCGTAATTTCTACACAAGTTGTTGAAGTAAGTCTGGATATTAGCTTTGACAGAATGATTACTCAAGCAGCTCCAATTGACAGTTTAATTCAACGGTTTGGTAGAGTAAACAGAAGAAGAAATATAAGCGCCCTTGATGAACTTTCGAGAACTTACAAACCTATCCATATATTTCTTGATGAAGAATCAACTTTACCTTACCCAAAAGATACTGTATTTAATAGTTATGATGTTCTGCCGGACAATTTATCACTATTAAAAGAATCTGAAATTCAGGGTTTGATTGACAAGGTTTATCCTGAGTTTGATATTAAAAAAATTGATATGCACCTGATATTCAGAAATGGGAATTTTGTTTTAAAAGAACTTACAGATAATAAAAAGTCTGTTTTGATAGAATTACTTGAAATTGAAGGAGCAGTTTGCATTCTTGAATCAGACCGTAATAATTATATTAATGCCAATCATTTTGATAAGATTAAATATGAAATTCCGGTAAGTTTGAAAAGTGTATTATACAGCAAAAACAAATATGAGCAACTTAAAGTTGGTTCTTATCCTTTTGTTATTCCGCAATTGGAAGAAGAACATCTGAAATACGGATTAGAAATGAAAGAAATTAGTAATATAATTTAAAAGGAATTAATTATGTACACAAGTTATATCGGCAAGAAATTTCTTGAATATTATAAGGAAGAATATTCCAAACCTCAAAATTATTCAGCCGAGCAGTTTTTTGATGAAGTGATGTTCCCTATTTTCTTTGATGATGAAAGGCATCTGATGCATGTAGGAAATTCCCCATTTTTCCAAAAAGTTTCGGATGCAGACAAAGAGCTTCATGGAACTCGAACAAAAGCTCAGTTAGCAAGATTCAAAAAGAAAATATTATCCGGAGATTTTGGTGGTGATATTTTAGTTGGTTCCGGTTCAAGTGATTCTTCTGCTACTACATCAGGACAAATTAGTGATTTAAAAATTATTCAGGTATCTGAAGAAGCATACTTATCATGGATTGGTCAGGCATTGGCAGTAAGTGTAAAAGGTGGAATTGCAAACCTGATTGATAAAAGGGAAATTCTCTTATTGTTGTATCAGGGTTGGAGTTTATACGGTGAATTTATTAAACAAACTCCGGGATTGAAGGATAAGCAAATTGAGACATGGAACGGAAATTATTTGAAGCAAATGTTAAATGCAGGAAATTGTGAGTTTAATGCAAGTTCCGTCGAAGTTGAAATTACATTAGGTAAACTTGCTATTCAGACAATTCAATGGACAGAATTAATTTTTGAGCTTTCAAAAAAGTATAAGAATGATACTATTTTTTCCTATGTCTATGTATTATCACAAACAAACACAACAGTTGGTATGATTTCATTCTTCCTCAATGAAATTTACGAACTTTATGAACTGCGGGATATGATATTTATCAATGAAAAGGATACTGTATTAAGTGATAATCAGATTGAAAGACTTTTACCTTTTTACTCTTTTAAGCAGGCATGTATGCAGGGAACAATAGGTTTAAAGTCAATCGAACCAAGAGGGTTGAGAAATTATTTACCGAAAGGTTCTTTTGATTATTCTAAAGGTAATGATATTAATATTCAAAAAGAAGATAACTTTCCTATTTATAAATTATGGATTATAGCTATGTTGAACAAAAAAGAACTTCTTGATTTATCAAGAGAATTTGCAAAACTACTGAAAAATTCAGTAGAGAAAAAACAGACTTCGGAAGGACGGGCAAAATCAACGCAACAGCAATTTGTTAAAGATATTTTTGATAGTAAAACATCAAAACAATTTGTTGATAATATTACAAATCTCGTTGATAATGCCAATTCTGACATTTTAAGAAAAATGGCTGAAGAAGCAATTCTGATGCCACGTGATAATTTTCCGTTATTCATTACATTAATCAAATTTGAATATTCAATTTTAAACAATAAGGAGTAGTTTTAATGAAGAGAAATCCATATCTTTACATTCGTGGTCTAAGAAAAGTTGACCACACTGTTTTTGCTGTCAATGACGGACAGAAATTTTATTACGACCCGCAATTTGGGTATAAACAAGCATATTCAAGCGGACAACAAGTAAAACGCTCAATTCTTGATGCCTTGAATTTACCATTTGCAGCTATTACTTTCAATTGGGAAATTGAAAATTATGGCAAAAAAGATAAAGAAGCAGCAAAACAAAAAGAGCCACACTCACCTTGTGACCCGTCTTTTGCAGACCAGTTACTTGGCGGTTATATGAAAGCAGAATCAGGTGCATTTACAGTCAAACGAAGAAGCCCGCTTTCTATATCTGCAATGAGACCAATCCATCCTTTGTTGGGAGGTATTGAATCACCAACTGAAAATTTGACTTTCGACAGAACGCAATACCCGGAACATCATGTTGTTAATGTTTATAAAGTTGAAAATTCCAAAAGAGTATTAATCGAAAAAGAGGAGCTTGATAAATGGCTGACTGAAAATCACCGAAGTCTTCCAAACAGAGCATTCATTCAAGACCAGAAAAGAACTTCCGGCTTATTCGTTTATGATATTGCTATTGACTTACGCACACTTTTCTGCGTTTCAACTAACAAGTATGAACCGGAATTATTCCCTGAGATTGAAGAGAAATTAAAAGGAGACGGCTGGGTTGAAACAAGCAATGTGTTCGGCAAATGCCTGTTGTGTCCGGATGAAAAAAGGAAAGAAATTATCGAATCACTTGCTCACGCTATAATTAACTGGAGGATAACTTCCAATCAGGCAAGAACTTTTTCTTTAATGGAAACAATTGCTATTGCTATGAGCGATAATGCCAATAAAGTTGCATTTGCAATTCGTGGTGAACTAAGCGACACTACGGAAAGACCCACTGCCAATCCGGTAATTGATGAAAATTCAGGTGCTGAAATATTTCAGACACCACTGGTTTCATCAATAATTCCCGGATTCGCAGGCAGTTCAGATGCCCTTGACAAAGCAAAACAGTACATAATTGATTACCTGAACAAATATGACTATGTGAATCAAAAGTATTTAGATTAATTATTCACGGGGCTGTGATGAGCAGCCCTGATTTTTCCATTATGACACAACAAATCCACATAACAGGGACCCAGCTTAACTACTTCTTCGTGTGTAAGAGGAAGTTGTGGCTGTTTGCTAACCATATCCAGTGCGAGCAGGAATCAGACCTTGTGCTTCAAGGTAAGATTATGCACGAAAATTCTTATTCTTATGAGAAAAAAGAATATGAGTTTGAAGGGATTAAGGTGGATTGGCTCGATTTGAATAATAAGGTTATTCACGAAGTTAAAAAGTCGGATAAGGTCGAGGAGGCGCACCTCTGGCAACTGAAATATTATCTGTATTATTTCAGGAAAAATAATATCGGTGAGTTTACAGGCGAAATTAATTACCCGAAATTGCGTAAAAAAGAACAGGTTATGCTAACTGATGATGATGTGGTTTATATCGAAAAAATTATTGATGAAATTGAGGTTGTGAAGAATTTACCTTTTGCACCTAAAGTGGAGAAGCCGATGAAAATATGTAAGAAGTGTTCGTATAACGATTTATGCTGGGTGTGATATGAAAAGAATGTACTATATTTTTACACCGGGTAAATTGAAACGCAAAGAAAATACGGTTTTTTATGTGCCGTTCAAAAATGTAGAGCCACAGGATGATGAAAATTTGCAGAATGAAGTTTTGCTTTCGGTTGATTCGGATATGGCGGAATCACTACCTACAAATAAAATAGTATTACCTGTTCAGGATATTGATTCATTCTATATTATGACGGAGGCATCATTTAATACCAAATTCCTTGATTTCTGCTCAGCAAATAAGATTCCTATTCATTTTTTTAATTATTATGGATTTTATTCGGGGACTTATTATCCGAAGGAATATTTGTTAAGCGGCTCTTTGCTTGTTAATCAGGTAAAACATTATTCAAGTATTAGCAAACGTCTGGAAATAGCACGCAAATTTATTGAGGGTGCGGCGTTTAATTTAAGTAAAAATCTCAAGTATTATAATACCAGAAATAAGGATTTGCAGGCACAGATTGATACGATGGAAGGTTTGGCAATGGACATTCCTTCTGCGACGAGTATTGAGCAACTGATGGGCATTGAAGGTAATATCAGGAAGGTTTACTATACGGGATTTGAGGAGATTCTTGGTAAGGAATTTGAGCTGATTTCGAGGAAATATAACCCTCCTTCAAATCCATTGAATGCGTTGATTTCATTTTCAAATATGATGGTCTATACTACGGTTTTATCGGAAATTTACAGAACGCAGTTGAACCCGACTATATCATTTCTGCACGAACCGGGAGACAGAAGATTTTCGCTTGCACTTGATATTGCTGAAATATTTAAGCCGTTATTTGCAGACAGACTAATTTTTAAAATGATTAATAACAGGCAGATTCAAACAAAGGATTTCGAGAGTCGTCTGAACGGATATTATCTTAAAGATACTGCACGTAAAGCGTTTGTGCAGGAGTACGACGAAAAGCTGAAAACGACGATTAAGCACAGGAAACTTCAGAAAGAAATATCTTACAGACGCATTATACGGTTGGAATGCTACAAGTTGATAAAGCACCTGATAGGTGATACGGAATACGAACCATTTAAGATATGGTGGTGAAATGTACTGCATATTAGTCTATGACGTAGGTGAAAAACGTGTTGGCAAAATGCTGAAACATTTCAGGCAATATCTAAACTGGATTCAGAACTCTGTTTTTGAAGGCGAACTTACAAAAGGACAGTTTGATGAAATGATGGGTGTTGCAAAAAAGCTGATGAAAAAAGAGGAGGATTCTATAATTTTGTTCAGTATGCAGAGTAATAAATATCTTGACAAGAAAATTTATGGAGTTGATAAATCTGGCTTAACATCTAATTTTATCTGATGTTATCTAAATCAATAGTCGTCGAGTTCGTAAATATTTGAGAATTGTATATAAAATTTTGGATGTAAATTGTTCCTTGACAACCGGAAAACACAGATGAATACAGAAGTCGTCATTAGAGGGTGATTTTGGGTGAATTGGAGGTTGACGACTTTTTAACCGCAAAAATCAAAATATTTCTTGATTAAATGCGGTTTTTTTCGTATTTTTGAAACGACTTTTAATCGAACTATATTAGAATTGAAATTTCCATAACAAATTCTGTTTAATTGATGCGATGCACTTTTAATCGAACTATATTAGAATTGAAATATATGAAATTGAATCGGATTTTTGTTATTTACTACTTTTAATCGAACTATATTAGAATTGAAATATATATGATTGGACTGATAGAGATGTTTGGAAAGCACTTTTAATCGAACTATATTAGAATTGAAATTTACTTATATCTACGAATGGAGTTCTAAATTTAAGTCTTTTAATCGAACTATATTAGAATTGAAATAATTGTACAGAGTTAGCTTAATATTTGCAAATGACTTTTAATCGAACTATATTAGAATTGAAATATAGAAATTCTTTTTATAAAATTCTTTAGTAAACTCTTTTAATCGAACTATATTAGAATTGAAATCAATTTAAATGATTCTTTACCCCAAAGTGGAATCTCTTTTAATCGAACTATATTAGAATTGAAATTACGGCAGGCGGGCTGAGGTCATGAAAAGAACAGCCTTTTAATCGAACTATATTAGAATTGAAATAAAAGCTGACGAGTATGCAACTGACGAAAACAGATTCTTTTAATCGAACTATATTAGAATTGAAATACGGTTAAGCCTGAAATGTTGGCAAGAAATTTAATACTTTTAATCGAACTATATTAGAATTGAAATACCGTTTTTGTGCGTTGGACATTTTGGTAGGATGTGCTTTTAATCGAACTATATTAGAATTGAAATCTTTCCAATAAAGAGGTTACGGCATGTGCACGTATGGCTTTTAATCGAACTATATTAGAATTGAAATCTATCAAACTATCAAATACACTTCCTATATCGTTAACTTTTAATCGAACTATATTAGAATTGAAATTTATAAGAAACTTCCCCCCTGGCTTAAGTACATGTCTTTTAATCGAACTATATTAGAATTGAAATCAGGGAGTTTTTATTTATCCGAAACAGGAGAAATCCTTTTAATCGAACTATATTAGAATTGAAATGGCAATGTAAAATATAATGATTTTCTTAGAGAATATCTTTTAATCGAACTATATTAGAATTGAAATAATCAAAAGATTATGAAAGCAGAAAATAAATCAATCTTTTAATCGAACTATATTAGAATTGAAATAATGAAGAACGTCCAAAGCTTGAGGAAAGCATAACTTTTAATCGAACTATATTAGAATTGAAATTTGAATTTCAAATTCAATGATACACCTTTAGACACTTTTAATCGAACTATATTAGAATTGAAATACAGTAAATCTACTTAAAACAGGTCTTGACGGCAAGCTTTTAATCGAACTATATTAGAATTGAAATGACCTTCATCTAAATGAAAAGCTCAGACGCAGGCTCCTTTTAATCGAACTATATTAGAATTGAAATAAAGTTCGCCAATAGTGAATTCGCCTGTACCCACGCCTTTTAATCGAACTATATTAGAATTGAAATAAATTTGACCGACTAAGACAAACGCATGAGCGGATCTTTTAATCGAACTATATTAGAATTGAAATAAATATTAATTGAATGACTTTGATTATCGTCTGAACTTTTAATCGAACTATATTAGAATTGAAATCTAATAATTGTTTTTTGTCATGCAAGGTTCTATACTTTTAATCGAACTATATTAGAATTGAAATAGACAAATCACTTATCAAAATCTGCAAATATTGCTTCTTTTAATCGAACTATATTAGAATTGAAATCTCACCTGAAGCAAGGGATTTAGCGAAATTTCTTGCTTTTAATCGAACTATATTAGAATTGAAATTTATATCCGGCAACAACATAACTTCGAGTGTATTTCTTTTAATCGAACTATATTAGAATTGAAATTTATTAAGCATTTACAGAGTACCGACTGTATGAGTACTTTTAATCGAACTATATTAGAATTGAAATTTTTTATCTATATAAACGTTGCTTTTTTCAATTTTTCTTTTAATCGAACTATATTAGAATTGAAATATTTTTTGGAAGGCAAATTTACAATTGATAACAATTCTTTTAATCGAACTATATTAGAATTGAAATTGAATACCATGCGAGTTAATATCCGGTATGGATTCACTTTTAATCGAACTATATTAGAATTGAAATTAATTTTCACTAAATTTGTTTGAATGTGTTATAAGCTTTTAATCGAACTATATTAGAATTGAAATATTAAGAGATATGGTCACTGTTAACGCAAAAGTTCTTTTAATCGAACTATATTAGAATTGAAATTGCGTCAAATCAAATTGTTGTTCTTTTAAGTAGTATCTTTTAATCGAACTATATTAGAATTGAAATTAATTTTTTCATACTTTTGTATGTGTTTAATTATCTTTTAATCGAACTATATTAGAATTGAAATAAAGGTAATAAAGATAATAATTGTTGTTCTGTTCTCTTTTAATCGAACTATATTAGAATTGAAATTCATTTGTCGATATTTTACATCATAAACTTCTAACCCTTTTAATCGAACTATATTAGAATTGAAATTAAATTAGATTCGGCGTGAATATAATAAAGTTTATTCTTTTAATCGAACTATATTAGAATTGAAATTAGATTTATACGCCAAAGTTTGTTCCCTAAAGAGACTTTTAATCGAACTATATTAGAATTGAAATTTTTTGTATGAATATAGTTATTTATTGAAAATAAATCTTTTAATCGAACTATATTAGAATTGAAATAGAATTGAAAAACCGGAAATTGAAAAAACAACATTCTTTTAATCGAACTATATTAGAATTGAAATTATATTTTGTTTTTAAAAATTCAATTTCGTTTCTACTTTTAATCGAACTATATTAGAATTGAAATTGATTATGAGATGATAAAGTCGAAGATGGAGCGTAACCTTTTAATCGAACTATATTAGAATTGAAATACTGTATCAACTATAATTTCCACGTCTTGGAATAAACCTTTTAATCGAACTATATTAGAATTGAAATTCGTCAAAACCCTCAGCAAAGGCTGTACCGCTCCGCTTTTAATCGAACTATATTAGAATTGAAATTAAATCGTAAATTTCGTGAGCTTTATCGCTTGTTACTTTTAATCGAACTATATTAGAATTGAAATTATGACTATTGGCTTGAGACGGTGTTTGCAAGTAGCTTTTAATCGAACTATATTAGAATTGAAATGTATTCTGGATATTTGCATAAACTAATTTAGAACCGCTTTTAATCGAACTATATTAGAATTGAAATTTTTTTGCGATATAAAAAGCTACTTCTACCATGACTTTTAATCGAACTATATTAGAATTGAAATCTCAATTCTCGGGTCATTTCTAAAAATACGGCATTCTTTTAATCGAACTATATTAGAATTGAAATTAGAAAATTTAGATGAGAATATTTTAAGCAGTATGCTTTTAATCGAACTATATTAGAATTGAAATGCGAAACAATTTAATAATTTTATATTATTGCAATCTTTTAATCGAACTATATTAGAATTGAAATTCGCTTTTGTAAGCGTTGCGAAATCGTCCATTGTCTTTTAATCGAACTATATTAGAATTGAAATCGATTTGGCTGATGGTATAAAGCCTGACGCAAACGCTTTTAATCGAACTATATTAGAATTGAAATTTTGAATTGATAATCAAACGTTGTTTCGTTTATATTACTTTTAATCGAACTATATTAGAATTGAAATGTCATATTTACAATTCTTTGTAGCTTCGTAAAATTCTTTTAATCGAACTATATTAGAATTGAAATACAAATGTCAATGATTGTTGCACCCCGTCTAAATACTTTTAATCGAACTATATTAGAATTGAAATCACGGTTACTGTACCCGCAGCAGCGTTGCCTTCATCCTTTTAATCGAACTATATTAGAATTGAAATCAAAGTTATATCTGTAACTCTGAACCTCGCCGGACCTTTTAATCGAACTATATTAGAATTGAAATGCATATTTCTTAAAAGCCTCTGATGCTCGGCTTCAACTTTTAATCGAACTATATTAGAATTGAAATGAGGCTGTCGGCTCTGCAAGATTAGTGATTTTCTGACTTTTAATCGAACTATATTAGAATTGAAATTTTTATATCAACGATAATCCACTCAACACCATCAATCTTTTAATCGAACTATATTAGAATTGAAATAGCTAATTGCCGTTCTAACACGGGCTTTGACTCTGCCTTTTAATCGAACTATATTAGAATTGAAATTTATTTAATCAGTTTTCGGTTTATTAGCTTACTCTCTTTTAATCGAACTATATTAGAATTGAAATTTTGCTATTGATGATGATGGACTAATTCCATATTCTTTTAATCGAACTATATTAGAATTGAAATTAGGATAACCCTTAGCGACTAAAGATTTACCAAAGCCTTTTAATCGAACTATATTAGAATTGAAATGCAAATGTAGTCCAAGTTACCGCTGTTGACCCTAAAGTCTTTTAATCGAACTATATTAGAATTGAAATCCTGCTACTTTTACATTTGCAGTAAGTTCATTAGTCTTTTAATCGAACTATATTAGAATTGAAATCTTTTTCTTTTTGCAGTGCAAGAGATGAAGTCAGCTCTTTTAATCGAACTATATTAGAATTGAAATTGGTTTGTGAAAGAGCATCACCGCAGAGGCGGCAATCTTTTAATCGAACTATATTAGAATTGAAATAGAATTACGTCACCGTAAACAATCGCTGTGTCTGCTTTTAATCGAACTATATTAGAATTGAAATGCGTTCTCTTCTCAAAATGAGTAAAGATTGAGTATCTTTTAATCGAACTATATTAGAATTGAAATCAGTCAAAGCAGTCGCTTTTGTAGCAGGTAAAATCTCTTTTAATCGAACTATATTAGAATTGAAATCTGATATTTTAGTCGAGGGTACTATTTTGACGATCTTTTAATCGAACTATATTAGAATTGAAATAATGACTTTATTTTTAACTTTGACTTCTTCGACTGCCTTTTAATCGAACTATATTAGAATTGAAATTATTAATGTGCCTCCAGCCAGTTTAGCGACTGACACTTTTAATCGAACTATATTAGAATTGAAATACGAAATCCAATATCAATACAACTACTGGCTTTCACACCTTTTAATCGAACTATATTAGAATTGAAATACGGACAATCAATTTTGCCGAATATCAATATTGTAGCTTTTAATCGAACTATATTAGAATTGAAATTCCGCTATAAATTTATAAAAAATTGCCACCTTTTGCCTTTTAATCGAACTATATTAGAATTGAAATTTAACGATTTCATACCTGCCGGATTTGCTAAACGCTTTTAATCGAACTATATTAGAATTGAAATATTCATATATTTTTACGCTGTATTCCGGTATTTTCCTTTTAATCGAACTATATTAGAATTGAAATAAAAATGTATATGTATGTAATTTGATTTATCAATTCTTTTAATCGAACTATATTAGAATTGAAATTAAATATTTGAATAAATACAAGGTGATTTATGTCTCTTTTAATCGAACTATATTAGAATTGAAATTCGCTCCGTCCTGACCTATGTATAAATTCATTTCGATCTTTTAATCGAACTATATTAGAATTGAAATCATTTTACAGCTGAGCAAATACCTGCAGTTGAAGCTTTTAATCGAACTATATTAGAATTGAAATTTATGCAACAAGGAATGCTGTTTAATCAATTAAAACTTTTAATCGAACTATATTAGAATTGAAATCGCCTTACTGGCTCGAGGAATGGCGTGCAGCTTACGCTTTTAATCGAACTATATTAGAATTGAAATCAACTAATGTAATTTTCCCTGTAACTAATGGTAAAGCCTTTTAATCGAACTATATTAGAATTGAAATTTATATACGTTGTTAGGCACAGTAATTTATCAAACTTTTAATCGAACTATATTAGAATTGAAATATGGTGAAGATAGGGGTAGAGTTATTTGGTTAAGACCTTTTAATCGAACTATATTAGAATTGAAATTTTGCTATCTATCAATTTCAATTTCGCACAAAAACTTTTAATCGAACTATATTAGAATTGAAATAAGTAAATTTGGATATGTTTAATAATGCAGAAAATCTTTTAATCGAACTATATTAGAATTGAAATAATACAAAAAAAAGCCTGTAAACATTGAGGAATGCCTTTTAATCGAACTATATTAGAATTGAAATTTGAATGATAAAATCAGTCGTTTACAGGAGCAAATCTTTTAATCGAACTATATTAGAATTGAAATATTGATAGAAACTGAAATTTTTGTAGTCGAATATTCCTTTTAATCGAACTATATTAGAATTGAAATCTGGCTAAAAGTACAATTCGTGTAAGAGAAAGACTCTTTTAATCGAACTATATTAGAATTGAAATTAAAGTATGGTCTTGATTTAAGAGGATGGCACGCTGCTTTTAATCGAACTATATTAGAATTGAAATGAGGTTTCCCATTTGAGTTAATAGATTCCGGTAAGGCTTTTAATCGAACTATATTAGAATTGAAATACTGTAAATATGGAATTATTGGGAAACTTGGAACGCTTTTAATCGAACTATATTAGAATTGAAATACTGTAAATATGGAATTATTGGGAAACTTGGAACGCTTTTAATCGAACTATATTAGAATTGAAATCCTTGTAAATATGATTTGATGCACGAATTTCACTCTTTTAATCGAACTATATTAGAATTGAAATAAGGGTAAGATGTATAAAGGCAGGGAGTCAACATTTCTTTTAATCGAACTATATTAGAATTGAAATAGACAACTATAACAATAAACCACCATTTTTTGTAACTTTTAATCGAACTATATTAGAATTGAAATTTGCTTGCCGTTTATCCTTAGCACCAATTAACACTGCTTTTAATCGAACTATATTAGAATTGAAATGTGTTAATTTGACGGTAGCTGAGCTAAAAGCCATCACTTTTAATCGAACTATATTAGAATTGAAATTATAAAGTCCTGATATGCCGATTCAGGCTCTGCACTCTTTTAATCGAACTATATTAGAATTGAAATATTACAACTAATTATTTGAAAATTAAATCTTATATTCTTTTAATCGAACTATATTAGAATTGAAATTACATAAGGGTCGTGGACTATCTTTTCAGTAGTCTCTTTTAATCGAACTATATTAGAATTGAAATCTTATGACAACCCTTTTCTAACGCATGACAATATTGCTTTTAATCGAACTATATTAGAATTGAAATCTGGGTATTGATAACCGTATGGCGGTTGGAAATAAATCTTTTAATCGAACTATATTAGAATTGAAATCTAATTTTCGACAGCCCAATTTTGGAAAGTAAATTCTTTTAATCGAACTATATTAGAATTGAAATACAAAGGATATACAACTGCTTTTGTGCTTTTCTGCCTTTTAATCGAACTATATTAGAATTGAAATAAAAAGTCATGATGACTTAGTAGATGCTTTTGTTTACTTTTAATCGAACTATATTAGAATTGAAATAGAACCACCAGCGACTATATAACCGCTAACAATCGCCCTTTTAATCGAACTATATTAGAATTGAAATAAACATTTAAAATTACTTAATTCTAAGCTCATAGAGGCGACTTTTAATCGAACTATATTAGAATTGAAATTTATTCCTTTTTGATACTGACAATCGTCCGTTATCAGCTTTTAATCGAACTATATTAGAATTGAAATAATGCTGCTTACGATGTTAGTGGTACTGTAAAAGCTTTTAATCGAACTATATTAGAATTGAAATATATTTATTAGTTTATCTGCCATCGTTCAGCCTCACTTTTAATCGAACTATATTAGAATTGAAATTCTGTAATTGGGCTGTATAATTCCATTAGCTTAGCCTTTTAATCGAACTATATTAGAATTGAAATTTCAAAACAATGATAACGACCGATTAAAAAATCCCTCTTTTAATCGAACTATATTAGAATTGAAATAATTTTACGGTTGCACATTTTTTCAAAATTGAAAGGCCTTTTAATCGAACTATATTAGAATTGAAATCATTTAAGGGCTTTAACATGAAATATAAAATCACCCTTTTAATCGAACTATATTAGAATTGAAATTAGTTCAATCTTGGTTGCATTTTCTTTAAATCCTTCTTTTAATCGAACTATATTAGAATTGAAATGCAAATACCTGTTTTATTTGAAAGTGCTGTAATTTCTTTTAATCGAACTATATTAGAATTGAAATTAAATATATCAGACATTTTCTTTGTGAATAGTTGCCTTTTAATCGAACTATATTAGAATTGAAATTATATTTTTAATATTGCTGTTGCGTAATACTATTCCTTTTAATCGAACTATATTAGAATTGAAATAAGCACCTGAAATTGTTGGCAAGGGTTTAGCTGGTTCTTTTAATCGAACTATATTAGAATTGAAATTGCATTGTCATCCTTTTGGAGCGAAGCACGCATATCTTTTAATCGAACTATATTAGAATTGAAATATCTATCACTTGCAGACTTTACAAGACTGCTTACACTTTTAATCGAACTATATTAGAATTGAAATTGTTTTGAATAAAGCCATTCCGATAAATCCATGACTTTTAATCGAACTATATTAGAATTGAAATTTTTCTTTTATTTAGTGATTTCTCACGCTCAGACCTTTTAATCGAACTATATTAGAATTGAAATACCTTTTTAGACATAAATCACCTTATACTTATTCACTTTTAATCGAACTATATTAGAATTGAAATACTGCTGTAACTTCTCTAAAAGGCAGCACATAAATCTTTTAATCGAACTATATTAGAATTGAAATCCCCAGAAGGTTTAAATCGTTATTTGCAAGCGATACCTTTTAATCGAACTATATTAGAATTGAAATAATCTAAACGACTTTCTAATGAATCAAGTTTCTTTTCTTTTAATCGAACTATATTAGAATTGAAATTAGCACTACATCGTGGAAAACTAATGTATTGTTTTTACTTTTAATCGAACTATATTAGAATTGAAATCGTTCTAAACGTATTTCATTTCTGCTTTTAATCCCGCTTTTAATCGAACTATATTAGAATTGAAATCGCTAAACGATATGGAGCTAAAACACAATTTAAAGCCTTTTAATCGAACTATATTAGAATTGAAATATACGTCCGCTGTATTGCGATTAGCGAACTCCCCTCTTTTAATCGAACTATATTAGAATTGAAATATACGTCCGCTGTATTGCGATTAGCGAACTCCCCTCTTTTAATCGAACTATATTAGAATTGAAATAATGCTTACAATGCAATTGCCGTTTTGGGTGAAAGCTTTTAATCGAACTATATTAGAATTGAAATTTTCTCTGAAAATCATATCATAAGCAACCGTACTTCTTTTAATCGAACTATATTAGAATTGAAATTCTACTATTGCTGTTGCAGCAGAAAGGGCTTATGCTTTTAATCGAACTATATTAGAATTGAAATTAACAGTTCGCAGGTATATTTAGTTGCGGACTTTTAACTTTTAATCGAACTATATTAGAATTGAAATTCAAATGACTTCATTAATGCTGTGAAATCATCTTTCTTTTAATCGAACTATATTAGAATTGAAATCCCGCAACGGCAACCTTAGCCGCTTGCTCTGTAAACTTTTAATCGAACTATATTAGAATTGAAATTTTCCGAGTAATCTGAAGCCCAAGCACCAGACGGATCTTTTAATCGAACTATATTAGAATTGAAATCAAGAAAAGGTTATAAAAACATAACTATGACTCTGCTTTTAATCGAACTATATTAGAATTGAAATCTTCGTTGTCACTGTCAAGTGAATTTGTCGAAAGTCTTTTAATCGAACTATATTAGAATTGAAATTGTGTAAGTATAACCCTCTTCATCAAAAACTTCTTTCTTTTAATCGAACTATATTAGAATTGAAATTACTTTGTATTTTGATAAATCCGTTGCTTATTTTCTTTTAATCGAACTATATTAGAATTGAAATTCAAATTGATTTTGAAAAAAGTATGTGTTGGTTACACCTTTTAATCGAACTATATTAGAATTGAAATATTCTAACAGAGCTGGGGAAAGTGCGGATGAAAACCTTTTAATCGAACTATATTAGAATTGAAATAAATCAGAAACGCCAGAAGGGCAAAAATTTCATATCTTTTAATCGAACTATATTAGAATTGAAATTTGTTTTGTAAAATATTCGTAACTTGCATTAATAGTGCTTTTAATCGAACTATATTAGAATTGAAATACGGACACGCGTTTTAAAACATTTAAGAGATATTGACTTTTAATCGAACTATATTAGAATTGAAATAAAGTTATTATAGCTGAGAATGTAAAGGGACTTATCTTTTAATCGAACTATATTAGAATTGAAATAAAGTTATTATAGCTGAGAATGTAAAGGGACTTATCTTTTAATCGAACTATATTAGAATTGAAATTAAATTAACCTGATATATTTTGTTTTAGTATTTGCGCTTTTAATCGAACTATATTAGAATTGAAATCTAAAACCAAGAATTATAAATGGAGGTTTAACTAACTTTTAATCGAACTATATTAGAATTGAAATGACGGAGCTAAATGGAGAAAGAAATATTCAGAATGCTTTTAATCGAACTATATTAGAATTGAAATGAAATAAGTGATTCAGATGCTTATAAAAATTGCAATTCACTTTTAATCGAACTATATTAGAATTGAAATAGTTACGGGCGTAGCAAGAGCGTACGGACTCGTAGCTTTTAATCGAACTATATTAGAATTGAAATATGAATACTAAAGCCGAATTGCAAAGGGCATTGGACTTTTAATCGAACTATATTAGAATTGAAATATTGTACTTGCCCGCAAGCCAATTTCAGAAAAGACTTTTAATCGAACTATATTAGAATTGAAATGCAGGCAAGTTGGAGACGCTAAATGACTAAAACAAACTTTTAATCGAACTATATTAGAATTGAAATATTCGTTTATTTTATCGTTTACCTTTTCGAGCTTTGCTTTTAATCGAACTATATTAGAATTGAAATGAACACGTGCCCACGTTGGAAGAGCTGAAGCAGACTTTTAATCGAACTATATTAGAATTGAAATCTCTATTTTTGGGTCATTTCTAAACATACGGCATTCTTTTAATCGAACTATATTAGAATTGAAATAACAATACCGGCAACGGTTCGCAATCACATATTTGGCTTTTAATCGAACTATATTAGAATTGAAATCCGGAGCAAGTTGTGAAGATATATTGGCAATTTCGCTCTTTTAATCGAACTATATTAGAATTGAAATAAAACGATTTTTAGAACTGCCCCGTACAAGGGCATAACTTTTAATCGAACTATATTAGAATTGAAATATTCATATTTCTTTTTCCATTTAGCTCAACCTTTCGCTTTTAATCGAACTATATTAGAATTGAAATAACAAAGTATTACCGACAATAGCGGTTTCTACGTTCTTTTAATCGAACTATATTAGAATTGAAATTTTAATAACGTTACTAATGCAATTAATTTAAAAAAAGCTTTTAATCGAACTATATTAGAATTGAAATTCAACTATTGCTGTTGCAGCAGAAAGGGCTTATGACTTTTAATCGAACTATATTAGAATTGAAATTCAATTTCGCCTACGACTTGTATTTCGCTTTTTAGCTTTTAATCGAACTATATTAGAATTGAAATAAATTATTTTCTGATTTGTCAGGCGACAAAGTAAACACTTTTAATCGAACTATATTAGAATTGAAATTTTTAAGTCTATAAGTTACACCTACTTAGACTATCTTTTAATCGAACTATATTAGAATTGAAATCAAGGAATAATTGAGTGGATAAAAGAAAGATTAATACTTTTAATCGAACTATATTAGAATTGAAATAATAAAAGGTTAAATGATTTGCCAGACTTAGTCGCTTCTTTTAATCGAACTATATTAGAATTGAAATTCTTCAATTTCAGCTCGTACTTGTTGTAAAGTGTTCTTTTAATCGAACTATATTTGAATTGAAATAATTTGACCTATAATGAGCGTAAAGAGCTACTCATATCTTTTAATCGAACTATATTAGAATTGAAATGCACAAACTCTTTGTGCAAATTATCACGAATCCACCCTTTTAATCGAACTATATTAGAATTGAAATTATAATATTTAGTTTTTAAAAATTCAATTTCGTTTCCTTTTAATCGAACTATATTAGAATTGAAATTAAACAGTTTTTGTTATGGTAATGCCGTCAATTTCTTTTAATCGAACTATATTAGAATTGAAATATTGGTTTATATTACAAGCCAATTCGTGGCAAAGGTACTTTTAATCGAACTATATTAGAATTGAAATTTTGTTAGTTAGTTTGTTTCGTCTTTCTGCAAAACTCTTTTAATCGAACTATATTAGAATTGAAATAAAACTGAAAAACATCTGCTATGCCGCTTACAATCTTTTAATCGAACTATATTAGAATTGAAATTGCTTTATCCGCTAACGAAATTCAATACAATTACACTTTTAATCGAACTATATTAGAATTGAAATTAAAATCATCAGCGATATTTCTACACATACGAATCTTTTAATCGAACTATATTAGAATTGAAATCGGGACTTCGGTCCCGGCAAAATTTAGGAGAATTCTTTTAATCGAACTATATTAGAATTGAAATTACAAATTACTGCAGAAAAATGCCGTCAAATGTTTCTTTTAATCGAACTATATTAGAATTGAAATTCGTGAATGTCATTAAAACAAGACCCCTCTACACGCTTTTAATCGAACTATATTAGAATTGAAATTCAGTAGTTGATATTTCAGTAAGTTTTGATCACCCCTTTTAATCGAACTATATTAGAATTGAAATTGAACAGGTTGCTGAAAATATATTAGAAAAAGGGTCTTTTAATCGAACTATATTAGAATTGAAATCACGTATGGTGTTTTATAAAGTTCATCTAATTTCTGTCTTTTAATCGAACTATATTAGAATTGAAATATTGTATTATATAATCACAATAGCGATATTATAACTTTTAATCGAACTATATTAGAATTGAAATAAGTTATTTTCTGATTTGTCAGGCGACAAAGTTAACTTTTAATCGAACTATATTAGAATTGAAATAAAGATGAAGATTATACTTTGGATAAGATACTTGATGCTTTTAATCGAACTATATTAGAATTGAAATTAAGGTAAAACAACTACTATCTTATAACAACTGTCACTTTTAATCGAACTATATTAGAATTGAAATGCCGATATAGCTTGATAAACCGCACCTGCGATATTACTTTTAATCGAACTATATTAGAATTGAAATGACAATGACGGTGATTTATATTTACCTGTATCACCCTTTTAATCGAACTATATTAGAATTGAAATAGCTGAAATATTGCTTAAAAGCGGTGATATTAAGACTTTTAATCGAACTATATTAGAATTGAAATAAACTATAAAGGCGAGTTCTACGCCGTTGGCGCGGCTTTTAATCGAACTATATTAGAATTGAAATAAGATTATCAGAAATGCTATAATGGATTACCGTAGCTTTTAATCGAACTATATTAGAATTGAAATAAATTAGAGGATTTAAATGTCTAACAACGTTCCTATCTTTTAATCGAACTATATTAGAATTGAAATAACAAAAAAAATGGGAAAATTGTTAATTGCGAGTTTTCTTTTAATCGAACTATATTAGAATTGAAATCTTTTTGTTACGCTGTTAAGCATATATGCAGTTTAACTTTTAATCGAACTATATTAGAATTGAAATTCGTGAATGTCATTAAAACAAGACCCCTCTACACGCTTTTAATCGAACTATATTAGAATTGAAATTTACTGATGAAAACGATATGGTATTAGATAATACAACTTTTAATCGAACTATATTAGAATTGAAATTAATTAATGCTTAACCCAAAATTATACAAGCTATCTTTTAATCGAACTATATTAGAATTGAAATGTGGTCTGATAACTAACGCCTGAGGTTCTCAGCAGCCTTTTAATCGAACTATATTAGAATTGAAATTTATTCAAGAAGAATATCCAGAGCTGCTAAAAGCGCTTTTAATCGAACTATATTAGAATTGAAATTTTGGGCAGATTGCAGCGGGTATTTTGATTGCAGCTCTTTTAATCGAACTATATTAGAATTGAAATTTATCATTAGTGCAATCTAAATTTAATTCATATTTCTTTTAATCGAACTATATTAGAATTGAAATTAACTAATACATTTCCATCTGTTTGAAGTGATACTCTTTTAATCGAACTATATTAGAATTGAAATTAATATAGCTTTTATAATTTATATTATAATCGCATTCCTTTTAATCGAACTATATTAGAATTGAAATATTTTTAGCATGTATTTCGCTCTTATTGCCTTTTTCTTTTAATCGAACTATATTAGAATTGAAATGTTCTGCAAACTGGTATAATAAAGCTGAAATCGGAACTTTTAATCGAACTATATTAGAATTGAAATTTTATAAATTAAAATTAGGGCTTTATAACCTAATAACTTTTAATCGAACTATATTAGAATTGAAATGACAAATTATTTAGTTAATTTTTATGATGACATACCTTTTAATCGAACTATATTAGAATTGAAATACCTTAATTTCATATTATCATTCTCCTGTCTATATAGCTTTTAATCGAACTATATTAGAATTGAAATCTGCAATATTTTTAATAGAACCGAAGGCAGAACTCTTTTAATCGAACTATATTAGAATTGAAATAAAGTAATCGTGAGGCGGATTGTCTTCAACATTTACTTTTAATCGAACTATATTAGAATTGAAATTTTGCTATCTATCAATTTCAATTTCGCACAAAAACTTTTAATCGAACTATATTAGAATTGAAATGTTCTGCAAACTGGTATAATAAAGCTGAAATCGGAACTTTTAATCGAACTATATTAGAATTGAAATTAGTTCGCTGCAGATTTGTTTGAACTCATAATCAACCTTTTAATCGAACTATATTAGAATTGAAATTAACTAATACATTTCCATCTGTTTGAAGTGATACTCTTTTAATCGAACTATATTAGAATTGAAATTGAACAAAAGCATCTACCATGTCATCGTGTTCTGCAAACTTTTAATCGAACTATATTAGAATTGAAATTCTCATACGCTTTAAGTGAAACCCCATCTTCAATTTCTTTTAATCGAACTATATTAGAATTGAAATCCTCCTATATAGATTTTCATAATTCTTTGCCACAATGCTTTTAATCGAACTATATTAGAATTGAAATAAGTCATTTCATTTAATACGTTTTTAAGATGTTCACTCTTTTAATCGAACTATATTAGAATTGAAATAGTTACGAGCTATAAAATCCCAAACATTTTTGATTTTCTTTTAATCGAACTATATTAGAATTGAAATTAGTTCCGAAGCGTTCTAAGTGTTGATACTTTTTACTTTTAATCGAACTATATTAGAATTGAAATTGAACAAAAGCATCTACCATGTCATCGTGTTCTGCAAACTTTTAATCGAACTATATTAGAATTGAAATTCTCATACGCTTTAAGTGAAACCCCATCTTCAATTTCTTTTAATCGAACTATATTAGAATTGAAATTCAATTAATTCGTAATTATCCGTTCGCTTGCTTGCTTTTAATCGAACTATATTAGAATTGAAATAGATTTACAGGTAACTGTTGATAGCACAGGTTCTTCTTTTAATCGAACTATATTAGAATTGAAATTTATTTGCCTTGTCTAAATATGCTAAAAACCACACGTCTTTTAATCGAACTATATTAGAATTGAAATTTTGCTATCTATCAATTTCAATTTCGCACAAAAATCTTTTAATCGAACTATATTAGAATTGAAATAATAATTGCAGTTAGTTGCTTTGAAAAAACTAAAAGCTTTTAATCGAACTATATTAGAATTGAAATGCTGTTAACGTCACCTTGTAAAAATCTGTAAATCTATTCTTTTAATCGAACTATATTAGAATTGAAATTACTTAATGAAAAACTCATAACCTCAAAAGGCATTGCCTTTTAATCGAACTATATTAGAATTGAAATAAACCGATTGCTGAGAATATAGTTGATAACATAATCTTTTAATCGAACTATATTAGAATTGAAATAATGGGAACGGCAGGCTTGAATTTGCTTTATTTGCCTTTTAATCGAACTATATTAGAATTGAAATTTTGCTGCACATCGTTCATCATTTTAGCTTTTTCTTTCTTTTAATCGAACTATATTAGAATTGAAATCAAACAAAGGAATTCGCCATGACTGAATGGTTGGAACTTTTAATCGAACTATATTAGAATTGAAATAATTAGTGGTATATCGTAAAGAGCGTTATGCTTTCTTTTAATCGAACTATATTAGAATTGAAATAAGCATTGAAGTTAGATTTAATATTCTGAAAAATACTTTTAATCGAACTATATTAGAATTGAAATACGTAAAAAATTAGTGAGGTTTTAATGTTCCAGATCTTTTAATCGAACTATATTAGAATTGAAATTTTGCTGCACATCGTTCATCATTTTAGCTTTTTCTTTCTTTTAATCGAACTATATTAGAATTGAAATTATTTTAATATACTTAATTTCAGTTTATTAAAATTCTTTTAATCGAACTATATTAGAATTGAAATAAATATTGCTTTTCTTTTTCAATTCCAATATAATTACTTTTAATCGAACTATATTAGAATTGAAATATGCTTGAAAGAGCGGTGAATGCAGGCTCTAAAAGCTTTTAATCGAACTATATTAGAATTGTAATATATTTAATAAGCAAATGGCAGAACGAAGTGAAAGCCTTTTAATCGAACTATATTAGAATTGAAATACATTAGATATTACATTGATTTTCTTATCGGAGAAGCTTTTAATCGAACTATATTAGAATTGAAATTTCAACTTACGGTGGCATAATCCGATATGCTGAAGATCTTTTAATCGAACTATATTAGAATTGAAATGAATACAGGTACTAAAGTAATCTCATAATCACTCGTCTTTTAATCGAACTATATTAGAATTGAAATTCGTTTCAGTTCCTTATTATTTGCCGGAGTTTCCTCCTTTTAATCGAACTATATTAGAATTGAAATGTAGTTTCGGTAGCGGGCACAAGCACGGCGATGGATCTTTTAATCGAACTATATTAGAATTGAAATTATTAAATCCCATATCAAAACTATCTAAGTTCAAGCTTTTAATCGAACTATATTAGAATTGAAATGTGGGTAAATCCTTGTTTACTTCACAAAACTCAAAACATTGTTCTCAGTTCTGACAAAGTACACACCTTTGGGCAGGGCTGAGACATCTATTTTTGCAATCATTTTCAATATGTTATCTGAAATCATAAAATTTTACCAAAAAATGTACTTCGATATTACAAAAATAAGTAAAAATGAATAATTTTGGGAATACTTTTTACAAAATCTTTTACTTATTCATCATTGTTATTACCGTATTACGTAATTTACAAACATTTCGAGCCGTCAAATCAGCTCAACACAGTAAGTTGAAGTGAAATATTGAGTAAATTTTGAGTAACGGAATTTTGTTTTTATGTAAGTGGTCTGTATGTTTTTCGGAGAAATCAAGTAAGTAGTCTGAATATTATCGGCAGGTGTTCTGTAATTTGTTTTTGAAACAACCTGCCGATAGTTAGATTTCATCTACGTTTACGGGCTTGCAATCTTAAAAAAGACTTGGATAGCGTGGCTTCAGGTACTTTGTTCCTAATTCTTTTGGCAATTTCTTCATATAATCATCAATCGTCTTTTGATTTGAGAAATCAATGCCGACCAATTTGGAAATAGCCTTAACGAACTTATGAGGTAGAAACTCAGCTCTCTCAGCTTTATATATTGGGTCTGTTGTGGAATAACCCAACTCTTCAGCTAACTGATACTGACTAATTTGATTAAAAATCCGAATACATCGCAACTCAAAACCTGTCATAATGACCTCCTAAATATTTTATTAAACATAATAATTGAATATTTTCTTTATTAATTCCTGAAAATTGATTACTTTTGCAATGTAAATTATTAGATAAGGGACTTGGATTTGTTTCCAAGCCCTTTTTTATTTGAGTGTTCATCTTCCCCTCCCATTTAGAATTGATTCTTTAGCAGAGGCAACAGTTTTAAAGTCAAATTTATTGATTGAATTTAAAACTTCTTCAAGTATGAAGTAAACACGTCTGTTTACCTTGCGGTAGGGTATTCTGCCGTCTTTCATCCATTTGTGAATTGTAACACGGCTCACTCTGAAGAACTGGCACAAATCTTTTATTGATAGTAGTGCCGGTGGAGCTGGCTTTGGTATAAAGTCAGATTTTTCACTTGAAATACTGATTTTGTCAGATATTTCATTGACAAGTAATTCAATACTTGACTTATCAAGAGTAACTGTTAAGTTAGCATTCATTTAGCTTTCCTTATAAAGTTTATAAAAATTGTTAAAAAACTTGATGCAAATTATCACAATTTAACAAACTATACAAGGATACTTTAAGGTTTTTTTTTACAAAACGAATACAGTAATAATCAGTGTTTTCAGACTTGGTGAATTACAAGGTCATTTTTTGGGTGGCAAGGATATACCGAATTCATTCATAGCATCTTTTACATCCTTCCTAATTTTTGTCGAGTCATATTCACTGGTAATCTTTGTTTCATTTTTCTTATATGATTTTGTTGTCAATACCTCAATTGTATTGGCTTTATTTCCTTTCTTTGCAATTATCAATGAGTTATTTAACATTGTATTTAATGTTGTTTCTGAAATATAGTTATATTTGATAAGATGATAGAATATTGATGATGTTTCATACAAATTTGTATTAAAAATCATTTCGTTTTTTAATAAGAAAAATGATTGAAATCTATAATAGTCTGAACTAATGATATTATACTTAGTTAAAATGTTGTATAAACTTTGAAATGTTGCATAATCCTTTAGCCATTTAACATCAATAAAGTTTAACTCTGCAATCTTTTTATACTGCTTTTGAAGTATTGATAAAAACAAAATATAACTTGCAAGAAGAAGATTTTCATCTTCATGGATTTTGTGGTGTACAGGGATTTCATCAAATAATTTGTTATTATTAAGTTTCTTAAAAGTTTCCGGAGAGAGTTGATTTTTAACTTCCTTAAACTCAATATCAATCAATTGAAGTCTGTATTCTGTTTTTACTTGATTTAATATATCTAAAAAATGCCTCCTTTTATTTCTATAATACTGTGCCATTGTTGTTGTAGCAGACGATAAATCAGATACGTTCTCAAACTTGTAAATACCAAGAAAATGGTCATCGGTAACAATACTCATAATTTCTAATTCCTATTAAATATGTAAAAAATATAAAACGGAAAAGAATTATGAAAGTAACAAATACTATTCAAATTTTATTCTATATCTTCTTCCAAACATTTTTCATTTCATTCTGCTTAGCACTTGAAGTGATTTTGATGTACCTTTTCATCGTTTTGTATTCCTTATGTCCGGTGATTGACATGACTATTTCGGGGCGCATACCCTTTTCGAGTGATAATGTTACAAATGTTCGGCGGGCTGTATGGGTTGAAATGAATTCATATTTTGGTTTGATAATTTCGATTTTCTCCGAACCCTGATAATGTGTCCTTTTTGTTATACCTGTTATTTCCGCTAATTTGCAAAGTTCTTTTAAGTATTTATTACTTAATTGGTTTGATACAACTTTAAAGTCTGTTCCGCTATCTTTGTACCGGTTAATGATTTCAAGAGCATAGTCATTAAGAGGAATTGTCAGTATATCACGTGTCTTTTGAGTTCTCAAATTCCACGTATCATTAGCAATATCAGTCATTTTAAGATTTGCTATGTCAGAAAACCTTGCACCTGTAAAACACGACAAACAGAAAGTATCACGAATTTTGGATAAGGTGGTATTTTGTGTCAGGTCAAGATTGTATAGCCGCATCAATTCGCTCCCAGTAAGAGCCACCAACTCAACATCATCTTCTTTCAACCTGATTTTCTTATGATTTTTGTTTGAGTGGTAATCCCTTTCAAAAGTCCAGTTCATGAACGACTTCAACAATCTAAGTAAGCTCACAATCGTATTATTTTTTATTTGCGAGTGATTTATGCAATAATTTACAAATTTATCATTAAACTCAAGCCCAATATCTGAAAACATAAGTTTAGTTTTGTGATAAATTTCATAATTTTTGAGATGATTTTTCAGAGTAACATAGTTTTTATAAGTATGTTTTGAAATTGCTTGTTTTTTGGTAGATAAAAACAAGTCGTAAATATCGAAAAAAGTATTTTTCCGCTGTTTCTCATTGACCGATGGATTAAAAACATTTTCAATGACAAGTTGTTTAAATGATTTTGAATTGATTTCGGTTTTATTTTGAATACATGAAATAAAAAGAGCGCTGATTTCACTTTTAATTTATGTCAGATATTCATTGTACTCCATGCTAAGAGGGTGATTTCTGCGAACAATTTCTCTTTCAGGATTCCACAAATCAGGAGCCACTTTAATTTTCGCATTAATATATTCAGTTCGTCCTTTTTCGATGCCTCTAATAAATAGAATAACAGCTTTCTCACCACTTTTAGAAAGTTTACTGTCCAGATAAAAATGTAAATTCATAAACAAACCGAAATAATGTTGATAATATATTTACGAAAGTAAGTAAAATCACTTAAACCACCAAATAAAATACCAACATTATTCCAACAATATTTTTGAATATATACACTATATTACTTCATAATAATGTACCAATGAAACCTATAATACCTATATTATATAACAAGTTATACTATCTTATATAAATCTTTGTAAAGTAATATAAACTATATTTCGACTTCGCTCAGTGTGACATAAAGTTTTATTGATTATATTATACCTTAAAGAACTGAGAATTTATTTCTTCTCTGAATCAAGAGCTCTGAAAATAACAAAGCCCCAATTATTTGTTGGGGCTTTTGCTTAGATGCAATACTATATTTCTGAATTTTTCCGAAAACTAATCATTTACACTTTAAATTTAATGTATTTAAAATATTATTTAAGTCAAATATACCAACTCCGCCATCATTATGAACTGCGATAAAAATTCCTTTATTAAATTTGCCAAAAGGCAATTGAGAAAGCCATATTCCATCTGTATTGCCTGATGTTTTGCTTATAAATGAAGATAAATATTTCATACTTTTTCGGTCATAAATATGGAATGTGTTATTACCCAAATTGTAATAATCCTGGTCAGTACAAAACCAATATCCTTCTCCATTACCGCAATCGTACAAAGCAATACCCTCTGCCTGATATTCAAATTCGTCATCACCAATTATTATTCCGGTAAAGTTACCTTCTAAGTCATAAATTTTGATTCCTAAGTTGTTTTTATCCTCCTCTGCTATGAGCAGGCGATTATTATCAGGGTCAGCATAAATTGATTCAACAACCCATAACATACCCGGACCTGAAGTATCACCGAACTTTTTGATTAATTTACTTTCAAAGTTTCTATTACTTTCGTCGTATTTGAAAGAGTATTTGTGAACTCTTTCATTGAGCTTGTAATAATGTGGATATGCCTCATCATTTTCACCCTCATAATTATCTGTAACAAACAAAGTAAACTCATCATCAGAATTCTTATAAACAGTAATCCCATAAGGGTATTTCAGGTATTCTTCACCAATGAATCCAACATGAGAAAAATCCTTCAAATTAATAACTTGTATTCTGTGATTATCCCTTTCACAGACAAGCAAAAGATTTTCAATAACCCAAATTCCATTAGGTCTTGCAAATTCCATTTGCCCGTTACCTTCTTTTCCGATTGTTTTAACAAGTTCCCCATTTTCAGCATTATAAATAAACAAATTATGTTTGGCTTTTGATGTGGCGATAATTAAATTTCTTCCGTCAGCGGTTTGATAGAATGTTGGCGAATCAATATTGTCATCATCATTCCATGGTGATAAAAACTCTTCTGAAATGACAGGAAATTCTTTGTTACTTTGTTCAATTTCAATTACTTCTTTAACTTCTTCTTTTTCTTTGCATGATATTATAATTGAAAAAGCTAATGTTAATAGTAAGACATATTTAACAAAAATGTTCATTTTCTTCTCCAGTAATTTTTTAAAATTTTAAAATTTTCGCAATAGTTTTTGGAATATGTGTGTTTTCATAATAACCGGTAAAAAGGTAAGAATACGGACCAATTGCATAAACCGGAACCGGTTGCGGTGAATGGTCGCCTGTTGCCCAAGCTGCAGTCATCATCCTTGTTTTGCGATTGGCTTCAACTATGACAAGTCCTCCGGTTTCGTGGTCAGCAGTTACTATAACAAGCGTATTACCATCTTTACGGGCAAAATCAACTGCTGCTTTAATTGCATCGTCCATTTGTTTCATTTGAGTAGTCAGACCCATTATATCGTGATTATGGCAGTATTCATCAGTGCCATCTTCTTCAATCATTAAAAAGAAACCTTTTTCATTTCGGTTAAGCAATTGGATTGATTTATTTGTTACTTCTTCAAGTGTCAATTGATTATCTTTATTTTTGACATCTCTTAAAATATCCATACTGTCAATTAAGGCAATAATTCTATTTGAATTTGAGTTTAGAAAATCATTCTTAGTACGGATGACATCATAACCTCTCTCTAAAGCGAGTTCGGCAGCACTTTTGCCGTTATGTACTTTATCATCAAATGCAAAGCTATTTCCAAGGAATATATTAATTCCTGTATTGCTCATTGATGCAGCAATTTCATGCTTCATTTTTCTGCTTGGAGCATTAACTGAAAAACCCGCCGGTGTTGCATCCGCAAGTTGTCCCGTTGATATAATTCCAGTTGAATATCCTTGATTTCTAAATAATTCTGTAATTGATGTTCGTACAATTGAATCCCTGCTCATACCAATCATACCTCTTCCAGTTTTAATACCGGTTGCAAGAGCAGTAGCTCCGGCACCTGAATCTGTTATGTAATTATCATCATCTGGTGCTGTATTGGATTGTCCTGTAACAGGGAATCTTTCGCAATACATTTTGCCTTCCGGTCCGTAAATCATTAGCCGTGAAGCAAGAACCTGATTAATACCGACACCATCACCTAATATCAATATTACATTTTTTATAGAATCGCCACCGAAATTCTCAAGGGTTGAATAATCTCCGGGTACATCTTCAGAGAATTTCAAAGAATCATAAGTAAAAACTAAGATATCTCTTTTGGGCTTCTCATCAGAGCAGGAGCTTATTAAAGCAATTGCTAACAGAAGTGTTAAAATATAAGTCGTATTTCTTTTCATATCACTGCCTTAATTTCTTAAATATTTTATGATTGTCGAATAATTGATTTTCAATTCCAATTGCTTTTAAATCAATTGATTTACGGGTAACTTCAATTAACCAGACGTGTAAATCTTTTGAGGCGAAACCTCCCTTAAGAAACCATCTGTTTGTATCAGGTTCTCTTAAAGGCGCTCCAAGACCACCTTCACCAATGTAAGTAATCCCACGCTCTAAGTCAATTTTTCCATTTCTAATCGGAATTGTTCTTTTAAGACTGTGACCATCTGATTCTATTGCTAAATCAATATTATATTTTTCAAATAAAGGTATCCAATTATCTCTTACTCTTTTAAATTTATATTCATTTGTATCTTTTACGGCCGGGAAAGCCGGCTTGTGATAATTCACAAGCAGCCATTTTGATTTTTCTCTCAATTCAGGAAGTTCTTCTTCAAGCCAATGATACTGCTCACCTGTTAATGAAATTTCGGTATTCAGAGTTATGAGTGAAATATCATTCGTAACTTTTGAACTGTAATAATAACTGAATGCAATATCCTCATTGATATTATCTTCTCCTAAATAAAAATTTTCAAGGAAGCCAATTTCAGTATCATGATTACCCATAGACACAAAATATGGAAGTATTCTGTTATCTGAACCGTAGGAATATTTCATATCGTCAAAAAACCAATACAGATGCCTCCAATCAGCCGTAGTGCCGAAATCTGCACCATGTATCATAGCATATATATCAGGGTTTTCATCAATTAGCTTAGCTATGAGCTTCATTACATTCTGCCTGTCAATATGCGGAGTTCTGCCGGCGTATCTGGGTTTGTCGCCACCAAGCCGTGAATCACCCCCTGCGACAAATTTGATTTTTTCAATATCATCCGGAGCAGTAATAAAATAATATTCATCGGAAAACTTGCCATCATTTTCAAGTGTGAAATAATATTTCGTATTCGGTTTCAGTCCGTTTAATTCAGTGTGATAATAGAAACCGGGCGTTACTCCTTCCACAAAATCCATCTTTTTCATCGTTACTTTTCCAAATCTTGAGGATTCAGAAATAAATTGATACTTGGATTTGTTACCTTTTCTGCTGACTGTATCATAGTGAACTTTGCCGTAATCACTTTGCTGAAGATTATTCCATGATATAACTGCATGTTTCATCGGATTTTCAACCCAAATTACTCGTGGAAAAATTGGAGTTTTTTTTATATCATCAATTTCAGATGTTTTTTGATTACATGAAATCAAAAAGACAAACAATAATGTAATAATGAAAAAAAAATATATTTCAAATTTTGATATATTTTGCATAATACTAATTAAAAAGTTTATAAATCATCTATTGAAAAAGTTTACCAAGTGTATTTCAGCATATTTCTAATTGTAAACTACAGATACTAAGTAAAAATGAGTTCGCAATTTGGATGTCTTTCTGAGAGAAGCGAAGACCACGAAGTAGAACCTTAACAAATCAATTCTTTGTAAGTCCTTCTAATACAAATGATTTCTTCAGTTACTTCGCTCCTCAGAATTTTAAAATTATTAACTCAAATAAATTTAATTATAAATCTATTCTCATACCAAACTGAAAACGTACATTGTAATACTCAGATTGCATAATTCTTGAACTAATTCCCTGAAAATAATTCAAAGGTTGGTTTAGCAAATTATTAGCTTCGGCAAACACTCTGATTTTTGGTGTAATTGCATAATTTGCATTCACATCAAGGTGAATTGCATTATCATAAAATCTGTCGTAAAATGCTTCTTCACCAAATTCATCTATAAATGATGAAGCGTAATTAATTGATGCCCTGAAAGAAAACGCTTCGCTATCATAAGAAAGTGATGCATTAAGTGTATGTTCGGCTGTACCGGGAAGCGAAATATCATCATTTTCTCTACCTTCAATGCGAAAATCACTTACACTACTTGTTGTATAGGTGTAATTAAAGTAAAGTCCAAATCCTTTCCAGAAACCGGGTAGAAAATCAAGTTGCCTTTGTGCAGAAAATTCAAATCCGAATATTTCGCCATTACCACCATTGATTGGCTGACTGTAAGTATCCCATGTGTTTCCTTCGAACAAGAAGTCTTCACGCGTTTCGACAACTATGAAGTCATTAATTTTTTTATAAAAAACTCCGGCTGAAATAATACCAATTGTTTGAAAATATTTTTCAAACATCAGGTCAAAATTCATAGAAGTAGTAGGGGTCAATTCCGGATTACCAATAGCTATTTCATTGTCTTCTCTTGTAATTTCTCTGTATGGAACCAAAGAAAAATAATTTGGTCTTGCCAGAGTATTAGTCCAAGCAGCTCTTAAAATCGTAGTTTTATCAAAGTTGTATTTCATGTGTACCCCCGGAAGAATGTTCATATAAGAATCAGAAACTTTATCGGTCAAAGTATTTTCGTCTTCATCAGCATCATATTGATTACCTTGGTATTCCTGGGTTGTGTGTTCTAAACGTAAACCAGCTATCATGAAAAGTTTATCACCAATATTCTGATTTAGCATTACATAACCGCCTACAATATTTTCGGTTGCGTTAAAATTACCTGACTCCCCTTCAGCTATACGCTCTTCTTCAAAAAGCGCTGAGTTTGTGAGGTCAAGATTTCCAAGATAATCTGCTGAAACCTGTTTGCCGGTTGCATAATCACCAACTAAAAAGTTATCTTTTGTAAAGTTTTCAAGGTTATTAAGTGTATTAGCATTGAAAGCGTCTTCATCTACCGGACTATATTCGAAAAGTCTGTTATCCCGCATTTTTTCTTTACCTCTGTAACGAACACCCATTTTAAGACTGTTTTTATATTTTTTTTCAAGTAAAGGAATTGTAAAATTCAGTCTGAAATTTTTGTCAATGTCTTCAGTTAGCTGAAACTCTTCTGTAATTTCACCAATTGAATAGTCATTACTAAAATCGGCTGAAGATGCCGGAGAAACATTTGTAATTCTTGGGACTCTTTTATCCGAAAAATCTGTAGAAAAAGTTAAGTCCTCCACTTCATAAAGAATATACCTTTCATTTGGTCTTTCTTCAGAAGCTTTACTATATGATGCAGTCCAGTCAGCATTTATATTTCCAAACTGGTGGTCACCACCCAAAGCAAAAGTCATCATACGCTGGTCTTCAAGACGAGCATTTTTGGTATTAGAATTACCTCCTTTGGTTTCTTTTTCCATAACACCAACCCATGAGTTGTTATCTTCGTCAAACTCAACATCTTTATATACCGTACGGTATCTGTTTTCCCAGTCATTCCTGTGATTATAAATACCATTAAAGAATATGTTATGATTTGAGTTGATGTTATAATCAAGACTTAGTGAATAACTTTGTCTAATTCGCTGTAAATAATACTGACGTACTTGCATCTCATTTGTAAATGCTGAAATATCTTTATTATCTTCATTACTATAATCCCATTCAGCTTCAAAATTGTCACTGCCTAATTGATGATTATGATAAGATGCACTTGCTATAACCCCAAGTTTGTTATCAAAAAAACGATCTCCTAAAATAAATGCAAAATTGTAAATGGGTTTCTCAGCAAGCAAGTTATATCCGGAACCTAAAGTAAAGCTTATACGACGGTCATAAGGAGCTGAGCGGGTTACAAGATTAACCGAACCACCAATCGCATCGCCATCCATATCAGGAGTTACTGCTTTGTTAACTTCTATTGCCTGAATCATATCGGCAGGAACAAGGTCTAACTGAATTGTGCGGTCTTCAGCTTCAGCGGAAGGAATACGTTCTCCGTTTACCATTACAGAGTTATATTGTGGTGCGGTACCTCTGATATTCCCAAATCGAGCTTCCCCTTGGTCATATTGAACATTGATACCGGGTATGCGTTTCAAGGCATCGCCGATATTTGCATCAGGGAAGCGTCCAACTTGGTCGGAAGATATGATATTAGTAATATTACCTTTGTTCATTTGCGTGTTGAGGGCTTTAGATTGACCCTGTAAATTTCCGATTACAACAATTTCAGAAAATTCCTTAAATCCGGGCACCAAACTGTAATCTATCACAGTGGTTTTTCCGGGTTCAACAATTACTTCTTTTACTTCAGTAATGTAACCAATATAGGAAACTCTAAGCTCGTAAGTACCGGCAGGAATTCCGGTTAAAGTGAAAAAACCGAATTTATCTGAATATGTACCTTTTTTCAATGATTCAACTGCTATAGTTGCTCCCGGCATTGTCAGGTTATCTTTATCCAGAATTCGTCCTTTAATAATTCCCGTTTGCTGAGAATTCGAATTAATCGTAGCAAAGAAGAATATTGCCAATAGAAGGAAAGTAGTTTTGAAAAAGTAAGAATTACGCATATAAGTACTCCAAATATTGTAAAAAATTATATTCAAAAGTACATGCCAATTGTTAATTCTTTATGAAATATAGATTGATGTTTAGTTAATAATTGATTTAATTGAGTGAATCAGAAATATAATTGACAAAAAAATCAAAATGAAAATAATCATTTAACTATTTCCTTTTGTAATAATTCATTGTTACATTAAGCTGCTCATCGCCCTCTACTTCGCTTGTTGTGTAGTATCCCGTTTTTTTTACAATCAAAGCAAATTGATTCACCCTTAGGCTCTGAAATCAAGGGAAGGCATTGAGGATTTTGTTGAAAAGTGTATTTCAGAAGCTCTCTGCCTTTTCTCGTCCAATAATATACTCTTATGTAATTTCTAACTAAGATTTCTTTTCCATCAGGGCTTATATCCGCTCCGGTTGCAGTGTTAAAGGGTAATGTAGCGATATGCTCCAATTCGTTGATTTCTTCGCAGTACGGATATTTAGAAGTAAATACTCTCGAGAATCCCTCTCGCTTGTTGATTACAAATAAATCAATCGAAATAGGGTCAATAAGCAGTGATTCAGCATCTTTAGCGCCATCAGGATATTTGAAAAATATCTCGCGATTATGCTGTAAATCAGTAATTATTGAAGTATCAAAATTTACAATTTTCGGCTCTTCAATTTCTATAATCTTAATATTTGTTCTTATAGCATTATTGTCACCAATATCTCCAATATAGATATAGGATTTACAATCGAAAGGATTTTTTACACAAGCGATATCTTCCCAGTCCCTATTACCACTTGTAACTCTATAAGTTGCAACTAAATTTCCGAGAGAATCCAGAAGGAATAAATTTGGTGAATTTCCGCTGTCATTATGCACCCAATAATAACCCGGATTATTGATACTTGCTGCCATACCTGAAATTTCATTAAGCGGTGGTGATTGAATAATACTTAACTGTTTGCCACTATCAAACAAGTCATTATTAGTTCCTGTGCAGTTTTCTGCAATTTTGATTTCAAATGGTTTTTCGCTTATATCAATTGGCGAATCATCACACTTGATGAAGAGCATGATAATTAATATTGCTACAATAAATTTGAGAACATATTTTATAATCATAATTGATTTTATTATTAAATTGGGTTTGTCCGAAAGGCATATTACTCGAAAGCTGTCATACTAAGAAAGTAATTACCCTTGTAGAAAAAAATAATCAATGACACGGTGGTCAGTCTGAGCAGAGTCGAAGACTAAAGAAAACACTTCGACTTCGCTCAGTGTGACACTGGGTTGTTGATATGATATTTTTTTGTCAGTCTGAGCGTAATCGAAGACTAAAGAAAACACTTCGACTTCGCTCAGTGTGACACGACTCGCTCAGTGTGACACTGGGTTGTTGATATGATATTTTTTTGTCAGTCTGATTTGAGCTATCAGAAAATATCCTTACAAACCAAAGATTTGTTGTCATTAAGCAAAAGTATTGGTTTATTAGAATTTAATAAATAAAAATTGTTTAATCCGATTTTTCAAGGTAAACTTTGTCTCTAAAGATATAATTTCTAAATTTCTTTAAAAAAACAGCAGTATTATTGAGCTTTTTTAAGAAACTTGTTTTATTTCTAATACATTTTTGTTATTTTTAACTTTTGTATATATTAAAATAGTTTTTTTTATTTCATAAAATAATTTTAGCAAAAGATACTTAAAATATGTCAAATGTGCACGACTTCATACAGACACAAGAATTTGCTACACTGCCTGCAGTTGTAACAAAGATTTTGGAATTGCTGGAAAGCGAAGAAGTTGATATCAGAGCTGTTTCCGGATTAATTGAGGCAGATGCACCGCTGACATTAAAATTACTAAGGGTAGCCAATTCACCACTTTATGCTCTCAGGTCTGAAGTGAGTTCTATTCATCAGGCAATATTGCATTTAGGATTAAACAGACTCACAAATATCGTAATCGGTGTTTCAATATTTTCAAAATTCCTATTAAGTAAAAACAAGTCAATTAATTCATTATTGGAAGAATTCTGGTGGCACTCTTCTTGCGTTGGAATGATATCTAAGTCTCTTACAGTCAAAACCGGAAAGTTCTATAAAGAGAATGAGTTTATCGGCGGATTGCTTCATGATATTGGAAAACTAGCTTTAATTCAGTATGATGTTGATAAATATATCGAAGTAATAAGACTTGTTGAAGAAGAGCAAATGCAAGACTTAGATGCTGAGCAAAAAGTATTTAATACCGATCATACTATTGTTGGTTCTGAAATTGCCAAATTGTGGAAATTACCGGCTGAGCTTTATGACATCATAACTTATCACGAAAGATTAGATGACCTGAAAAGAAATCGTGAGTTGGTCTCAACTGTAAGAATTGCAGATTTGCTTGCTGAAATATGGGGTGCTGGTTTTCATGAAGGTTTACGCACAGTAATAATTGAAAATGAATCGGCATGGAAGTTATTACTTGAATCATATCCTGAACTTAATGAAATAGATTTGGAGCTTTTAACATTTGAACTTGAAATTGAATTTAAAAAAACTGTTGATTTTTTAAAACTTGTTAAAAGTTAGAATTTACAAATTGATATGAAAACAATGCCGGATATAAAAACTCTATTTATAATAAACATAATTTTGTTACACACCTAAAAAAGTTTGAACGTGGATATATTTATTGTCAGTTTGATAATACTTGGATTACTTGCTGTTACTGACCTTACTGTTGGCGTTGCTAATGACGCTGTAAACTTCTTAAATGCCGGCGTTGGTTCACGTGCCGGTTCCTATAAAAAAATACTATTCGTAGCTGCTCTTGGGGTATTGGTTGGTGTATTATTCTCCAGCGGTATGATGGACATAGCAAAATCAGGTATTTTTAATCCTCAATATTTCGTTTTTTATGAGGTTTTGATAATATTTGTTGCAGTTATGTTTACTGACTTGTTGCTTTTAGATCTTTTTAATACATTTGGACTTCCTACCTCGACTACTGTTTCGGTAGTATCGGGTATGTTTGGTGGTGCACTTGTAATTTCAATTTTGAAAATTCACGGAGCCGGAGAAGCATTAGCAAATGTAGCTGTATATCTTAATGTTGCCAGTTTATTCAAAATATTTACTGCTATCCTATTATCAATAGCATTTGCTTTTATATTCGGTTTTTTGGTTCAGTATATTACAAGGCTGATATTTACTTTTGATTATAAGCAAAGATTCAGACGTTACGGTGCAATTTGGGCAGGCATTTCAATTACTATATTATCATATTTTATATTGATGAAAGGTGCTAAAGGAGCGAGATTTTTACAGGAGATTGGTGTTACTGAATGGATTTTTGATAATATAGGTTTACTGCTTATCTCAAGTTTGGTATTCTGGACAGTAATATTTCAGCTCATAATGCTGATTTTCAAAAATGCAAATATATTAAAATTTATAGTTCTGCTTGGTACATTTGCACTCGCAATGGCATTTGCTGCCAATGACTTAGTTAACTTTATAGGTCCAACACTCGCTGCAATAACAGCATATTTCATTGCAGTTGTTACTCCCGATGTTGGAACGGCAAATATGGCAGACTTAGCCAACAGTAAAGTTCAGGCTGAGACCTGGATGTTGCTTTTTGCTGGTGGTGTTATGGTCGTTACATTGTATTTTTCCAAGAAGACCCGAACTGTAATTCAAACATCTGTAGGACTTGGCAGGCAATCTGAGGGCGAAGAGTATTTTGATTCTAATATGCTCGCACGTTCTCTTGTAAAAATGGTAATTTCATTTGTTGATATAATTAAAAAAATAACACCCATAAAACTGCAAGATTTTGTTCAATCAAGATTTAATTTAGCTGACTATAAGCCAGACCTTGATGAAAATGGTAATGCGCCTGCTTTCGATTTGTTGAGAGCGTCTGTTATTTTGATTGTATCATCAGGATTAATATCTTTTGCAACATCGCTAAAACTGCCTCTATCAACTACTTATGTTACATTTATAGTTGCTATGGCTGCTGCACTTCCCGATAAAGCCTGGGGAAGGGACTCGGCTGTTTACAGAGTTGCAGGAGTAGTTACCGTAATAACAGGTTGGTTTTTCACTGCATTTTTAGCTGCACTGACTGCTGCCACAATCGCTCTAATAATATATTACAGCGAAATTTATGGCTTATTGGGTCTGGTTATTTTTACTTCATTTGTTTTAATCAGGACAGCTAAAATTCATAAAGATAAAGAAAATGAAAGAAATATTGAATTAAATTCGGTCGAACCTGCTATGGCAGGAGATAGTGTTGCAAAAACTCATATCAAAAGTATTGTAAAAGATGCTGTGAATTTTATTGATAATATCGTCAAAATTTCAACAAACAGCTATTTGGGGCTTACTCAAAATGACTTGAAAATTCTAAAAAAATTCAGAGGTAGTAGTAAAAAACTGAACAAAAAACTGAATTTGCTGATAAAAAATACCGTTGATTATATCAAAAATGATGTTTCAATGTATGATGCTGAACCAGAGATTATTAGTATAGTTTCATTATGTCAGGATATGGCTGATAAAGTAATAACTCTTACTGAGCAAAATTTTGCATATATTGACAACAATCACCACAAGCTCTTTGAAGACCAGCTAAATGACATTATTATAATGACAAAAGAAATTGAAAACTTCTCAAAAATAATTGAGAAGGGATTCAAGGCTGATGGTATAATTTCTCTGGACGAGCTTATAAGTCTGGAAAAGAGTTTTAACGACTCTATGAAGCTCATGAACAAAAATCAGATTAATAGAATTCGTAAAATGCCACCAAGTATGAAACGAAATATTCTGATGCTAAATATTTTAAATGATGTTCAGGGGCTTGGAAGTTCAATGATAAAAATTGCTGAAAACTTAATCAAGCTCAATCTTAGAGTTCTCACATCACAAGTTGAAAAGTAGAGCGACATCAAGAAATTGCAGTAAAATAAAAAACTTACTCAAAAATACGCAATAAAATATTTACCCCAATATTTTATTGCGTTCTTGTTTTAACTCATGAAGAAGTTTCTTTACAGCTGGATTTTCACTTTTTTCTGCAACAGGAAAAAGTGTAGAAATAATATTCAAAATATAATTAATCGGGTTAAACATCGGAGAAACTTCCAAAGAACGAAAATTATCCAAATGCTCTCCAAGCCAAATTATAAGATAATCGTCTGAAGGTATTTTTAGAGTATTTATATTATCATTAACAGGCATTGGGTATTTTTTAATTGCAGCAAAATCATCT
Organism: Ignavibacteriota bacterium; assembly: GCA_019637995.1. Lineage (NCBI taxonomy): Bacteria > Pseudomonadati > Ignavibacteriota > Ignavibacteriota bacterium. The sequence goes on along the minus strand of JAHBUQ010000001.1, from coordinate 558,742 downwards.
TTAAGAATTGTCAGCAAATATGTAACATAAGCCCCAAAATTATAGTTAATAATTTCAGGAGAAATTTCATTGCTAGCTTCAAAAATATCATGCAGTAGCGCCGCAATCAATATTTCCGGCTCAGTTAATCCAAGTTCAGAAACAAGTATTTTGCAAACTCTCGTTGTATGGAAGAAATATGGCGAGCCATTGAAAGATTTTTTATCTGAATAAGCCATATCTGCCATATCATAAGCAGACAAAATCCGGTTTAGTTCGACAGGGTCAACTATCCCATTTAATGCGTTTTCCAGCTCTTCTTTGCTGAAATATGTTCTGCTATATAACATAAATTAATTTTTCAATAATTGTTCAGCATTTTCGATTGAAGCGGCAGTTATCTCATTTCCGCTCATCATTTTAGCAATTTCTGTAATTTTTTCACTATTACTTAGAATTTTTGCTTCTGAATATGTTTTTGTATCATCCTCAAATTTATGAACCAGGATCAACTTATCGGATTTTGCTGCAATTTGTGGTAGATGAGAAATGGCAATAATCTGATGATATTTTGCAAGTTCACTCATTGCTGAAGCAACCATTCCTGCAATTCTGCCGCTAACACCGGTATCAATCTCATCAAACACAAGACAAGAGATATTATCCTTTTCAGCCAAAATATTTTTTATAGTAAGCATAATTCTGGAAATTTCACCTCCTGAGGCTACTTGTTTAAGAGGTTTAACATCTTCCCCAAGGTTTGTTGAAAGGTAGAATTCAACATTATTGATGCCATTAGACAACAATTGAATACTTTTTTCTTCATCATTTACAACAAGTGATTTATCGGATATATCATCTCCTGCTAATCGCGAAATTCTGACCTCAAACTTAGCATTATTAATTCCTAAATTATAAAGCCCTGATTCTATAGATCTAGAAAATATATTTGAATAATCAGTTCTTAGTTCCTCAATTTTCTTTGCTTCAATAAATATGTATGATTTTAACTCATTAATTCTTTTGATGAATTTCTTTTTCTCATCATCAAAATTCTCAGCAAGTATGATTTCATTTTCAAGCTCTTCACGCATTTCAAGAATCTTTTCTATTGAACCGTATTTCTTCTGCAATCCTTTAAGCTGAAGCAATCTAAGACGAATTTCTTCAATTTTTTCAGGATTAAATACAATAGATGATTTGTAACTATTACTAAATTGGGATATTTCTTTGATACTGATTAGAGAACTGTTTATTTCATTCTGAAATTCGTTAAATGTATTATCAATATCACCAAGTTTGTTAAGAATATCATTAGCTTTAGCAAGATTATTCAAAACCGATAATTCTGAATCGTAAAGCAAATCATAAAGTTCACTGCTGAGTGAAAATCTGATTTCAGAATTTTCAAGAAGTTTTAGTTCAGCATAAAGATGATTATCCTCGTTGACAAGTGGATTAACTTTATTGATTTCATCAAATTTGAATTTTTGAATTTCAAGTTTATCTTTAAGTGATTGTTCTTTTTCAACCAAATGATTGAACTTAGCGACTTCACTTTTTAATTCTAAATAAAGAATTCTATAACTATTTAGTATTTGCTCCAAGCCTGCTGATTTATCAAATATGTCTATTTGATTTGCCGGGTTAAGCAAAGATTGATGGTCATGCTGACCATGAAAATCTATAAACAAATCGCCAATACTTTTGATTAAGTTCAAATTAACAGGAGTATCATTGATAAAGTTTCGTGTATTGCCTTTAGCCGAAATTTCACGGCGGATAATAAGTTCGTTATCAAATTCTATCTCAGGCTCTTTGAGAATTTCTCCAAAATCAGATCCATTAATTGTAAGATTCACTTCAATAATTGCTTTAGAGGCACCACGCCTGACATAATCAGAAGAAGCCCTGCCTCCAAAAATAATTATAAGTGCATCAATAATCATAGACTTACCTGAGCCGGTCTCCCCTATTACGATGTTTAAACCGCTGCTTAGGTCTAATGTCAGATTCTCAATTAAAGCAAAATCTTTTATATATAAGTTATTTATCATTTACATTTTTTGCGAAAATTACTTTGCAAATATAATACTATCATTTTAAATATGTGTTTAGAAATCAATTTTATTTCAATAATAAACTTGATATAATGTAAAATATTTTTAAAATTTGTTTAGTGAAGCAAGAACATTTTGTAGTTTTGATTCAGGAAACTCAATGTCGAACCCAATTTGGGGTACAAAATTTTTGTCTTGAATTAAACTCAGGACTTTATGTATTGAAGTGTGAGCCCTAATTTTATCACCAAGTTTAAAGCAGGATTCTGCAAGCAATAGATTACCCAACTTCTGATTTTCAGTTATTTCAACAGATAATTCTGCAAACTTCAAAGCATTTATAAAATCGCCCTTAATACCTGATATTTGGCTTAAAGTATTGTATGCAGAAGCCTCAATTGATGGCGAAAGGTTTTGCTTATCAAGAGCCTTTAGTAAAATTGTTTCAGCATCTTCAAGTCTTTGTTGCTTTATGTATGTTTGAGCTAAATGGAACAATGCATAAGAATCATCAGGATTTTCATCAAGTTGTTTCTGCAAGAGTTTCATGTTTCGTTTGATCTTACTTTCAATCATTTCATCTGAACCACTATAACCATAGTGTTTAATCAAAATATCTGAATTAATAATTTGCTTATTTAATGATATTAATGAATAATTAACTTGCTCGTGAACTTTTCCCTCAAATCTAACAAATGGAAAAGCATAATTCCTAAATAATCTTGGATAAAGTCCTCTTTGAATTTCTGTATCGCTTCTTGATTTATTAACCTGGCTTTCGATAATGCAATTGATTCCACCAACATCTTCAGACATATTAATAATAAATTGTCTGAATCTGTAAATATCAGATATTTCAATTATTTCGTCAGCATCAAGATATAAAATCCACTTACCTTTTGCATATTTCAAGGACTCATTTCTTGCTGAAGAAAAGTCATTATTCCATTGAAAATTATATACTTGGCAGTTGAATGATTTTGCAGTTTCAATGGTATTGTCATCAGAGCCGGTATCAATTATAATAATTTCATCAACAATATGTCTTGCACTTTCAATACAATTGGGTAGATTTTGTGATTCATTCTTGACAATCATACAGAGAGTAAGAAGCGGCACTTGAGATTTTTCATTAAAGTCTTTTACCATACACTTGTATTTATTAATTCGTTCATCACAAGAAATTTCTTTATTATTTAGTATTTCAAGAACTTGCAAAGATTGGTAAATAAATCCTTCTTTGAAAAGGGCATTTGAATACAATGCTGCGGCTTCAAAATTATCTAATATTATTTCCGGTATTAAATAGAAATTCTTCAAGGCTTCAGAATAATTTTCTTGAATCAGATATTCTTTTGCAATTAAGTAAATATGAGTTTTATCTGATAAATTATCATCATATTCCATATTTTCCAATGATTTATAGGATTGCTTAAGTTCTGCTTTATTATGATGATTTATTGTTTCTTCCGAATTCATATTAAACTATTACACAATTTAAAATACAAAAGTATATAAATAGAATCATTTTAAAAAATAATAATTTAACTAAAATTTATTTTATTATATATTAAAAAATACTATATTTGCATAAATTATGAAAACATTACAAAATAATATCTTTTCAAAATTTATTCTACTTGCAATAATGTTGCAAGCAGGCACCGTTTTTTTATTTTCTTCCACCCTTAAAGTCGGTGTTTACGACAATTCACCTAAAATATTTCTGGATGAGAATGGCAAGCCTGCCGGAATATTTATTGATGTCATAAATTCAGTATGCAATTCAAACAACTTTGAGGTTGAGTATATTCATGGAAATTGGGATGATTTAGTTAATAAACTACTACTTGGAGAAATTGATTTATTGCCGGATATGTCATATTCTCTTCAGAGAGATACACTTTTTTCTATGACAAAACTTTCAGTCATGTCATCATGGCTTGAAATATTCACAATCAATAATTCTAAATCATTGAAATCTATTGAAGATATTAATGGCTTAAAAGTCGGAGTATTAAGTGGTTCTATTCAGGAGCAATATTTTGATAAAGTAGTAAAAAGTGACTTTAAAATTGACTATCAACTATATGGATATTCAAGCTACCAAGCATCAGTTAATGCATTGAAAAATAATGAAATTGATTTAGTAGTAGCTGACAGATTTTTTTATTTTTCAAAATTATTTGAAGACAGAATTTTTCCTACAGGAATAATTCTCAGACCGGCAGAACTATTTATTGCCTTTAGAAAAGATATGGACCCTGAGCTAATTAATTCCTTTGATAAGCAAATTTCTATATTAAAAAATGACCCTAAGTCAGATTACTACAAGTCACTTCAAAAGTGGCTTAACAAGGAATATGCATCAAATATTCCATTAAGCATGATAATTATGATAATTGTTATTCTTGCAGTACTAATAGTAACTTCTGTCTTTGCAATTCTTTTACGATATAATGTAAAAAGAAAAACTAAAGAGTTAAATGAAAAAAATGCTGAATTAATATATGCAAAAACCAAAGTTGAAGAAAGTGATCGTCTGAAAACTGCTTTTCTACAAAATATGTCTCATGAAATCCGTACACCACTTAATGGTATGCTTGGCTTCATACAGTTACTGAAGTATGAAAATATCAACTCAAATATGAAGGAAGAATATATCAGAAATCTTGAGACAAGCAGTATTAGGTTGTTCAATACAATTTCAGACATAATAGAAGTTTCAAAAATTCAAACGGGTCAAGTCAAATGTGAGCTGTCTACATTTGTATTTAATGATACAATACAAATGTGTGCTGAATATTTCAGAAGACAAGCCTTCGAAAAAGATTTGAATTACAATCTAATTTGCAAATCTGATCAAGAAATCAATATTAGAACTGATAGAATTAAACTTGAAAGTATTATTAATAATTTGATCAACAATGCAATCAAATTCACTAATGAGGGTACTATTTCCATTGAATATGGAGTAGTTGATAGCAAGCTATACATTTCAGTTAGTGATACCGGAATAGGTATTCCAAAAGATAAACAATATATGATATTTGAAAGCTTTATTCAAGGAGATACAGGATTATCACGTCCGTACGAAGGTTCTGGATTAGGACTTTCAATTGTCAAATATTATGTAGATATTATTGGCGGCAAAATTTCATTAGATTCCAAACCCGGAATAGGATCGAAGTTTACAATTGAGTTACCACGAGAAACTAATTGAATTATCTCAACATCTCATCAAGTTCCATCCAGCGCAATGTGAGAGTTTCAATTTTTGTGTCAATTTCGGATAATTCTGTGCTAAGTTTTTCTAATAGCTTGTAATCTGTGCCATCAGCTTGGTTCAGAACTTCGGATAATTCAATTTTTCGGTTCTCCACAGTTTGAATTTCATTTTCAATATTATCATATTCCCGCTGCTCTTTGAAAGATAATTTTTTCTTAGTTGAAGCGGCTTTTTCCTGCTTATATTTTTCATTCTGCTCTGAAATTTGACGTGGCTCTGACTTGCTTTGTAATTCTTTTTTGTTCAGATAATCGGTATAATTGCCCGGATATTCTTTAATAACCCCATTCTCTTCAAAGGAAAAAATTGTATTGACAATTCGGTCTAAAAATGCACGGTCGTGAGATACAACAAGAATTGTACCATAGAAATTATCAAGATAATCTTCTAAAGCGTTTAATGTTGATAAATCAAAGTCATTCGTGGGTTCGTCAAGCAGCAGAACATTTGGGTTACCCATAAGTAAACGAATAAGTGCAAGCCGTTTTTTCTCACCACCGGAAAGGGTGTGAATATAAGCACCGTGTTGATTTGAAGGGAAAAGGAACTTATTCAGCAAATCTTTAGTTGTCAGATAGCGGTCTCTGCCCTCGCCGACATCAACATATTCTGCAATTTCCTTGAGTGAGCCGATTACCGTCTGATTATCTTTCAAATCATCAGCTTCCTGTTTGTAATAGCCGATTTTGATGCTGTTGCCGATTTTAATTGTTCCCGAGTCACTAACATCATATCCTGCTAAAATATTCAGCAATGTGGATTTTCCGCAACCATTTGCACCTATAATCCCAATTCTGTCGCCCGGTTTTGCCAAATAAGTGAAATTATCAAAAAGCAATTTGCCGGCAATGCTTTTACTGATATTATGAGCATCAATAACACGACTTCCGATGAAATTTTTTCCTACTTCTATCTTGATTTTCTTCTCTTTGACAACTTTTGTATCGTCTTCCATCACCTTAATCCAGTCAATACGGCTTTTTGCCTTTGTTCTTCTGGCTTTAGCACCCTTTTGAAGCCATGCTAATTCCATTCTCAGCTTTGAGCGAATATGATCAATAGTTGCTTCCTGAGCTGCAGATACATTCTCTTTCATTTCGAGATAATTTTCATAATTTCCCTGATATACAAAAATTTTCTTTCTGTCAATTTCAAGAATTTTTGTAGAAACCGCATCAAGAAAATATCTGTCGTGAGTAACAAAAAGCAGAGAACTGTTGAAATCCATCAATCTATCCTGAAGCCACTGCACAGAATCTGCATCGAGGTGATTTGTTGGTTCATCCAATATCAGCAAATCCGGCTCTGAAATTAGGGCGCGGGCAAGTGCAACACGCTTTCTCAATCCTCCGGAAAGAATATTTACTGGTGAATAGAAGTCCTCAATACCAAGCATACTTAAAATACGCTTTGCTTCACTTTCCAAAGCCCAGCCGTTATGATGGTCAAGATAATAGCTCGCATCATCTAATTTATTCTTGATTTCAGGGTTATGAACCTTTTCAATAATTTTGCAAATTTCTGTATATTGCTGCAAGTAATCAAAAACTTCCGGCTTACCTTTCATAACATAATCAAGAATTACATCGAAGGATTCAAAATATGGGTTCTGGTCTAAATATTCCCAACGCACTTTACTGTTAAAAATGGACTGCCCTGAATCCGGTGGTTCGAGTCCCGCTACAATTTTCATCAGAGTAGTTTTGCCGGCACCATTTTTACCGATTATACCAATACGCTCACCGGACTCCATTCCGAAGGCGATATCCTCGAAAAGTACTTTATCATTAAATGCTTTTGAAATTCCGTTACAGGAGAAAATTGTCATTATCGGCTACCAATCCGGTTGAGTAATATATTTATCCAAAGATGAACCACCGGTTGGTTTATCGCTTTTATACTTCATAAAATTTTCAATATATTTCCCGATAATATCAAATTCGATATTAACATTACTGCCGTTTTTTAATTCAGCAAGTGTGGTTACATCCCAAGTATGTGGAATGACTGAGAGCATAGCCATGTTATTTCGCAGGCGTGCAATTGTTAAGCTGACACCGTCAATACAAATAGAACCGTGTTGAACTGCATATTTTGAATATTCTATTGGGAATTCCACCCATACAAGAATACCTGTCAGTTGTTTTTCAATAGATTTCACAGTGCCTGTAGTATCAATATGCCCCTGAACAATATGCCCCCCAAGGCGGTCTCCAACTTTTGCAGCACGTTCGAGATTGACTTTCATACCATTCCGCATAGCACCCAATGTAGTTTTAGAAAGGGTTTCTTCAACTGCCTCAACTTCAAAATAATCCGTTCCGACCGTTACTACAGTCTGGCAGGCGCCATTTATGGCAACTGAGTCATCTATTTTTACATCATCCATAATCTTTTTGGCAGTAACAGTAATACTTTTACCCCCGCCAAGACTGCGGACACTCTTAATTTTTCCTATTTCTTCTATTAATCCGGTGAACATTTATGCGTATTGATTGTTCGATTGCAAATATTTTTGGAGAGCACTATTTACAGATTCAGAATTAGGAAAATATTTTCTTAAATCAGGGGATAGAATTATAATTCCTTCTTGCTCATTTAGTTGCTTTGCAAAGCGGTTTGGTTGTGCCTTTGAATAATCAAATTCATAGTGCTCATCTAAATCATCAATATCTTTATTTTCTATTTTCTTCATATTTTCTTCTTTCCTTTTTATTAGCTTGACGTGAGGATATAATTCTTATTTTTGATTCTCTATTAGTAAAAGAACTAATCAACAATCTTCCTTGAAATGAATAACCAATTAATAATTCCCTATGTTCTATATCAGAGTGTTTTTCATCAAAGAAAATATATGCTTTATAATCGTAAAAACATGTTGATGCCTCATCAAAGGTTACGTTATGCTTTTTAAAATTTGTTTTAGATTTTATGGGATCCCATTCAAATAGTAACATAATTGAAATTTATTGAAAAATATTTTTTACAAATTATTGTATTCGGTTAAACAACATACATTACTTCCGGTAATATGTATTCTGCACTAATACTGTTTAAAGAATTTATATAGACTAAATCAGCATTGATTTTAAGTTTGTTAGATATGAATTCTTGAATTGAGTCAATTTTAGCAACAGCTTTAAAACCTTTATAATTATTACGAAATTCAGAGTTTAAATTGTATAGGATATCAATATCACTTTCAGGGTTGTTTTCACCTCTTATATATGAGCCAAATATACCCTCAATTATAAATCCTTCAGCCATTAGCTGATTTTTCAATATAGTAATCTTATCAATAATTTCCTGATTCATTTCAGACCTAAATATTTGTTATTCATTGTTCACGAAATAAAATCAATATTATTATGGCAATTCAAATTGATTTACATCTTATGGGACTATTTTATCCTGAATACAAAATATACTGGAAATTTTTTTACTTAAAAAATTTAATTATCTCAAGAGCCACAATTCTTTCGTGTCCTTCAGAATACCTGGCATGATTCAACAGATCTCTGAATCTGATTTCAGCAGTAACTCCCGGAGCAACTGAGCCTCTAAGAGAAGCATTCAATAGCCCTCTTCTGACATAATATAAATCTTTCTTCTCATCCAGCTGAAAATTATATTCAACATTTACTGCCAGATAGCTCCCTATTGATTGCTCCAATCCACCAAACGCATTTGGGAATGCATCCTCATTCTTAGGTTCAAGTGAGTAACCTACACCACCATGGAACGCAAGATTTCCTAAATCCCACAGATAATTTTTACTTGCAGCAATATAGAATCCCGGTGAATGCGTCTTAAATCTTTGGTTACCAATATAATTACTACCACCTTGAGATTCAAATCCAAGCACAATAGCAGGACTTGCCTTCCTTTCATCAAAAAGCCTTGCTTTAGCAGATATTCCGGGAAGCCACTGCCAAGAAATTTCCCCATCTCCTACAATATTATTTCCGCTTACTCTTATACCGGCATTGAAATGTTTGAGAAAACCTGCATCAAATGCCGCCATAAGTCCACCGGACGGATATACAGCCGATGTTATAGAATATGCGTTATCTGGTAGCATACCTGCTGTTGGCATATCAACTACAAATCTTGTTTCGTACTTTGCTTTGTCACCGGCTGTACCCTGCGACATTAATCCGACAATTTGAATTGTAAGTAATGAAATAATTATAAATGCAAATTTTATCTTTTTCATGATTAATTCTGAATTTAGTTTTTGAATTACGTAAAAATATAAAAATATTACATCAATTCAAAGAAAAAATGATGTTTCAGAATCAATTTGTCACTTTATTAATCCAGTCAGCAATATCTTTGAGCACCAATGGTGAGAATGTCTCTTCGATTTCACCGTATTCATTTGGAGAGCCTGTCTCACAATTTTGAAAAAGGTGATTTAAATTAGGGTATTCTTTCACAGTTACATTATTATTTCCGTTACTTTTAATTGAATTTTCAATAGCAGACAGATTTTCTTTTGGTGGAACTTGTAAATCTTTCTCACCATTCAAAGCAAAAACAGGACATTTTACATGTTTCAAATAATCAGTCGGCTCAAGCCGCATAAAAGCAATTAGCCAAGGGCTAATTATTCCACGTGTCTGCATCTCGATATATGAATCTTTATCTAAGCCGGCAGGAATTAGTTCAGGATTATTTTCCACATTTTCAGAAATCTTATTCTTGATAATATCAGGCAGTTTTTTATCATCTTCAGAACTTGTTATCAACTCGAATACAACCTTGTTGCTTGAAATAACAGCATCAATTTGCTCATCGGGAATGCTCATTGATTTGTAAATTAATTCCTGTTGAAGCAATAGAAGTTTGTCTCCACGTATACCTGTACCTGCCAGAAGCACCATATATGCAATATCTTCAGGGATAGTGGTAGCTACTATCGGAGCGATAACACCGCCTTCACTGTGACCAATTAATCCAATTTTCTTTGGATTAATCTCTTTGCGAGATTTTAAAAATTTTACCGCAGACTGAACATCTGTTGAAAAATCATAAGAAGTTGCAACTGCATGATTTCCCTCAGACTCACCATAACCTCTGTCATCAAAACGCAATACTGCAATACCATTCCTTGTCAAATAATCTGATATGACAAGAAAAGGTTTATGATCTAATAATTCTTCATCGCGATTTTGAGCACCACTACCTGTTATCATCACAACAACGGGAAAATTGTCTCCATTCTCCGGCATAGTTAAGGTTCCGGCAAGAGTGATATCATCAATCTCATTGTAAAATTTCACATCTTCCGCTTTATATGGAAATGGAGGTTTTGGCTCCTGAGGTCTTTTAGGAATCTCTTTTTTGATTTCTTCACGTGAAAGTGAAAGAGGGATTTCCATTCCGGCTTGTTTAAATATTCCTTCAACTTTACCATCTTTCAGAATTCCTGAATACGATACTCCAATATTGCTAATTTCGAAGTTCAAGTTTGGATTTGAAAAATCGAGTTTTGTTGCAGGAATTCCGTATGCGCCTTGGTCTGGACTATCCAAAGTTCCAACCATAACGCCTTCTTTTTCTTCAATATTTATAACTAAGCCCAGCTTTGTCCCTTGAATATTAAGCAATCCAAACCATTTGCCTGTAATTTCACTTGCAGATAATTGACAACTCATAAGTATAATTGTGATAATTGATAAGTACTTCATAACAGTTCTCCTGAAAAAAAAATAATATATCTTTATTACGCAAAAAACCAATTAATGTTCTAACAAATATGCAAAAAATACTAAAAAATAATATTTAAAGGTAAAATATCAGACAAATTCTTAATAATTCTTTCATATTTCGCCAAAAATGCTTATTTTCGTATGATTTAATTAATTTTAATATATATGAGCAATAAAAATGAAAACATTAATAGAACCTTTTAAAATTAAAAGTGTTGAAGAAATTCCGATTACAACTCGTGAGCAGAGGGAAAATTATCTTCATGATGCATTTTACAACCCTTTTTTCTTAAGGTCAGAGCACGTAACAATAGACTTACTTACTGACAGTGGCACAACAGCAATGAGCAGCAAACAGTGGGCAGGACTTATGGATGGAGATGAAGCTTATGCAGGTAGCAGGAGTTACTACAAATTTGAAAATGCTGTAATTAATTTAACCGGTTATAAGCATATTATTCCTACTCATCAAGGCAGAGCTGCCGAAAAAATACTTTTCACACTTGTAGCCAAGCCGGGAATCACGATTCCGAGTAATTCCCACTTCGATACAACACGCGGTAATATTGAATATCAGGGAGCAGACGCTGTTGATAATTTGGTAAATGTCGGAATGATTCCTGAAGCGCATGACCCATTTAAAGGAAATATGGATATCAATAAGCTTAGAGAGTTAATCATTGAACGTGGTCCTGAGAATATACCTCTTTGTATGCTTACCGTTACGAATAATACTGCAGGCGGGCAGCCCGTATCTATGCAGAATATCAAAGAAACTAAAGCATTATGTAAAGAATATGGTATTCCGCTTATTTTAGATGCCTGTCGTTTCGCCGAAAATGCATATTTTATTAAATCACGTGAAAAAGGTTATGAGAATAAGACTATTCGTGAAATTGCTCAGGAAATGTTCTCATATTGTGACGGGGCTACAATGTCAGCCAAAAAAGATGGTCTATCAAATACCGGTGGTTTCCTTGCACTAAATGATGATGAACTTGCAGAAAAAGCAAAAGTGCTTTTGATAATTATGGAAGGATTTCTTACTTACGGAGGTATGACACGCCGCGATCTGGAAGCTTTGGCTCAAGGCTTTGAAGAAGTACTTGATGAGCATTATTTGGAATACAGAATTGGTCAGATTAAATATTTGGGCAATAAACTACTTGAAGCAGGAGTCCCGATTCTTGAGCCAACTGGCGGTCACGCTGTATATCTTGATGCAAAAAGATTTGTCCCACATATACCTCCTCATAATTTACCCGGACAAAGCGTTTTATGCGAACTTTACCTTGTTGGTGGCGTTCGTTCAGTTGAAATCGGCTCACTTATGTTTGGCAAAAAAGATGCAAATGGTAATCACATTGCTCCACCGATGGAACTTGTTCGTATGGCAATTCCACGCAGAGTTTATACACAAGCTCATACTGACTACGTTGCTGAAGCTTGTATTGAAACCTACCAAAACAGAAGCAAACTACGTGGCATGAGAATCGCTTATGAAGCTAAATACTTAAGACATTTTACCGCCAAACTTGAGTATGTATAAACAATTGGTTTTATTTTAGATTTAAAGAAAATGCTGCTTTCATTAAGAAGCAGCATTTTTTAATTAAGAAATAATAAAAAATTTAATATCAATTGATGTCAACTAAATGATGAATTTGAATATCCCTGCTGTATTTGATTTTTTGCTCTTCTTGCATTTCTTATAAAATAAACAACTACTGCTATAATTGCTAAAATCATGAATAATTTTCCCCAATCAAAGCTCGGGGGATAAACATCTATTTGCCCATCTTCTTTCTCTACATAAACAGGTCTTGAATACATCATAGCAGGCATCATCATCCACCAAGCCATATTTCCCATCATATAACCGGTCATTAGTGAACTTGAGAAGCCGCCATAGTGATGAACATTATAATTAACAGGAGAACCTGCAGCATTCTGTCCTTGCATAGGCTGAACTCTTCTTGGAGTTCCATATTTTGCTTGCGCTTGCTGTGAAGACATTCTCTTACCACCAAAACTTGGGGTTTTCTGTGGATTGGTTTTTGGTGCACTTCTGGCAGTAGAACGACTACTTGAACGTGAGCTGCTTCTGCTTCTTGAACCTCTGAAACTCCCGCCACGACGTGCAGAAATGTATCTTTCGAGGTTTAGTCCATTTGTAGAATATTCTGAAATACTGCCTGAAATTCTTCCAAAATTTATAAGTGCTTCTGAGTAAATATCTGTATTAGCACTAATTAAAATTGCTAAAGTAAAAATCAACAATGATTTGAGTTTAATCATAAAAAAATCTCCTCTGTTTCTAAAGTATCATCTTCGTTTCTAAAAGTAATCTCTGACTTAAAAATCAAGTCTTGATTGTAAGTTTCAGGACTCTGTTTCAGAAACGAAAGAAAACCTGATTTGTTTTTAACTGCCTTAATATGCAGAAAAATATTGACGACACCTTCTTGAGCTTCGTCGTTGATATAAATAATTGTATTTTCGAGTTCTCCATCACTTTCAACTGTAAATAATTGCAGTGCAGCTGCTTCTTCTTCAGTAAATGAAGGAGGAACTATCTTTAAATTAACTAAATTATCCGAAAATATATTCTTGGTATAAAGCTGCTTATCAGAGCCTTCATATTGAATTAGAGCGTCAAAAGTTCCTTCCTCATCAATATTAAGAAATAATTCTTTTATACCGGATATTTGACTGCCGTTGTAATAGACGGCAGTTTTCTCAAGTAAACCGTTACTTTCGATTGATAATACTGCCATTTAGACTGCCTCCTTTATTCTATCTTCCCCTGTTAATGAACCATCAGGCTGAATCATCGGATAATCCGGAATAATCTGTCCGCGTTTAAGTCTGTTCAGCTTATTCTTTGATAAAGTTCTTCGTATAGGTGATAATCTTTCATACATCAAAATTCCTAGCAAATGGTCGTACTCATGTTGAAATACACGTGCATGAAAACCTTCTAAATCTCTTATGTGCTCTTTCTCTTTAAGGTCGTAATACTTAACACTAATTTTTACAGGTCTTGTAACTTTTTCGTAATAATCTGGAATGCTAAGGCAACCTTCTGAGTAATCGTCTTCTTCGTCTGAGAATTCAAGAATTTCAGGATTAATGAAAACCATTGGCTCTGTTTTTGGATTATCCGAACCGATACTTAAATCTGTAATAAACAAGGATTTTTCATGTCCGACTTGATTGCCTGCTAACCCAACTCCATTCGAAATATTATAAAGTGAATCAAACATGTTTTTGACTAATGTGTTGATATCATCATCAATATTCATAATTTTTTTTGTCTTTTTTTTCAATACAGGATGAAAACAATTATATATCGGTATAACAGCCATTTAATTCCAAAACTTAATTAAAATAAAAATATGAAAACGATTAAAAAAATAAAATAGTATCTTTTAAGAGCATTTTTAAGTCAATTAAAATTCAAAAACAACATCTAAAAATTATTTCTTGTTGAATAATGACAGAATGTATTTCAAGTCAAAAGTTTCATAATTAACTTTAAGTGTCAATAATAGACCAATAGCCCCTAAGATGATATTAGCCATCCACATAGCAAGCCATGGAGCTATAATACCCCTGTCTCCGAGCTTTTCACCACCAATCAGACAAGCCCAGTAAAATACATAAAAAAGCAGACTTATTCCTGCACTGACACCAAAATTTCCGCCTTTTGTAATAATCCCCAATGGAGCACCTACAAGTACAAAAATCACACAAGCAAATGGTAGAGCATATTTTTTATAAATTTCAACTTTATATTGTCTTGCTCGTTTCTCGAAGAAAGTAGTATTATTTACATCAGCCTGAATGCTGGATTTCATAATATTTACATTTTGCACTACCCGACTGAGCACTTCATTATACGCAGTATCCTGAGATTGAACATAATTTGGAATTACGATATCAGGCTCAATATGTTTTTCTTTAATTGCTTTCTGATTAATTTTTGTACTTTTTTTAGAATCTTTGACCAATTTTGATTGCTTTTCCAGAGCGGATTTAACCAGAACTTCTTTAATTGAATCTGATATAATTTTCTCTCTTTCAATTTCAATTTTCTTAGATAATTCTTCCTTTGTTGCATCCGAATAAATTGTATCGGGATTTAAATCTGTGTTTCCTGAGCTTACTGCACGATTGAATTTTTCACGAACTTTTTCTGCATAAGTTTTTTCTGGTGCAGTGTCTTTTTTAGCTTTTCCAATATTATTTTCAGCTACAACCTTTTGGATTACTTTCTTATGTTCCTGCTTAGTTGAATTATCAATTTCGGATTCCAATTTATCTGATACAACAATAATATCGTCTTTTTCATCATAATATGTTGTGTCAATTTTTAATTCAGGCTTTCCATTAATCAAATCATCAATATTTTTTTTTATTACAGAATCCACTCTTGCTAAAATAAGAGCTTTGTTTGAATCAGCAGTTGAAACAATTTCGTTCATATCAATCACATTCATTTCGCGGTCACCTTTAGAGACCATATCAGCACGGGATTGCTCAAAGGAGAAACCATAGGCATTCATTGCGATTCTATAGTCACTGAAACGAATAATCTTGTAATCATCAACATTATTAACAGAGAACTGATGAATTTCACCTTCTTTCAGGTCAAGGACCAGCTTTTTATAATCAGGAGTAAATGAAATCCAACCGGAATCTGATGATATTATATTTCTGCTTTGAAATTTTGTCATATCATATATAGTAACACCGCTGAGAGAACCAGACAATGAGTCTACATTCCTTGCCAAAATAGTATACCCATCAAGCTGAGTAGAGAATAATCCTGATTCCAAAGCAAAAGTTGGTTTCTTCCTTTGAATATCATTCATCATTATTTTTACTTGAAGATTCGACTCAGGCAGAATTATATCATTAAAATAGAACAAAGCAAGATATAAAAATACTGAGCCTGTTATTACGGGAATCATCATACGAAGAATTGAGCCACCACTTGCTTTAACAATTGTAACTTCGTGAGCCATTCCCATACTGCCAAATGACATCAATGTAGAAAAAAGTACACCCATAGGAACTGCAAGAATAACCATCCAAGCCATGTTAAAAACAATCAGCTTTAGAATAAGCCATTCACTTAATCCTTTGCCTACAAGCTCTCCGAGGGAAATCATCAAAAACTGCATAAGAAGTATAAATATGACAGTACCCGTACCAAAAATAAATGGTGCGAAGTGTATCCTTAAAATATATCTGTCTATTAATCTTAACATTATCAATTTTGTCTTTTTTAACTACAACGAAAATAATGATTTTTTAATTATCATAATCGTTATTTTTTTGAAACTAAAAAAAAGTACCGTCTTAATTATAAAACGGTACTGAAATATAAAAGATTCATTAGGAATTATATATACAGTTGAGAAATATCAACATAAATTCTATATTCACTTATTAAATTATCTTTCATAGTAAATACATTACAAAATCCGACACTTAGAATAGTATCATCATGTCTTGTATATGTTACAGTTCCGGGAACTACAACTTTGTTTGCTTCTTGAATAGTAATATAATCATGGTGCACCAATTTCTTTATGCTTTTAAAGAATCCGTCTATTACCTGAAAAATATTATCTTTTCCTGCAACAGCAGGAGCGTTTCCAAAAGTAAGTACAGCATCATCAGTCATAAATGAAACAAATTTTGCTGTATCCATTGAATCTATAGAAGCAGATAAATCGTCTATCCAATGAGGATTATTCATAGTTTTACCTATTTTATTGTTACGGGTATATTAATTAAGATATAAAAATGACAATATTTTTGATAAAATATTGTTTATAAGTTTCATTTTGAATATTGAAAATCAAAAAATATTTTCAATATAAGCATTAATCGAAAATAATATATTATCTTTGCATAATTCGTAATGATAAATTTGGAAAAATTGTGTTTTATTTCGAAATTACAAATGAGTGAACAAAAGGATAAACAGGAAGAAGAAACTACAGAAGTAGGTTTCTTCGAACATCTTGAAGAGTTAAGAAATAGAATAATATATGCTTTTATCGGAGTTATAGCCGCTTGCATATTAACCGGTATATTCATTGATCCGATAATGAATATCATCCTTTTGCAGCCTGCATCGAAAGCTAATATATCCTTACAAAACCTTAGACCATTTGGTATGCCGCTTCTGTATTTCAAAGTAATTTTTATGAGTGGTTTCATAGTAGCATTTCCATTTGTATTATACCAATTATGGAAATTCATAGCTCCGGGTCTTTACGATAATGAGCGAAATTGGGTAGCCAAAATCACATTCTTTACATCTGTTTGTTTCATGATTGGTATTTCCTTTGCTTATTTTTTCATGATACCGACTATGCTTGAGTTTGCATCTACCTTCGGTACATCAATTATTCGAACCGATGTTGACGTAACTGAGTATTTCGGATTTATGACAATGATACTTCTTGCCAGCGGACTTATTTTTGAAATGCCTATGATGTCATTTGTTCTTGCAAAGCTTGGTATAATTGACTCAAAAATGCTAAGAAAATATTGGCGTCACTCGCTTGTTGTTATTTTAATACTGGCAGCAATTATCACACCTACACCTGACCCTATTAATCAATTATTTTTTGCAATTCCGCTAATAATTCTATATGAAATCAGTATTTTAGTTGCTAAACTTGCAGGAAAAAAGAAATATTCAGACCAGGCATCTGAAACAAATTAAGGAAATAAATTATAATGATTGTTTATAGTGTATTTATTAAACTCGACAAAAAGTATGAATCAGAATGGACTAATTTCATGACAGAGAAACATATCGGTGATGTTATGAATACAGGTTGTTTCATAGGTTACGAATTTCTAAAAGAGATAGAATCAGATGAAACCGTAAATTTCAGAGTTGACTACTATTTAACAAGTCAGGATAAGATGAATGAATACCTGACAAATCATTCACCAATTTTGAGACAAGATGTTACAGCAAAATTTGGCGGCAAGTTTACAGCCGAAAGGTGTATTTACAGTAAAATTAAATCTTTTATTTGACAACTATTCCAGAATAATCAATCTTAGGTTTTGGATATTTCATCTTAAGCTGGGATAATTCCTTGACTAAAATATTTGAAATAATCAAATCCCGATACCACTTTTTATTAGCCGGTATAATATACCATGGCGCCCATTTGCGACTTGTTCTATTTAACACATCATTATATGCATCAATATAATCATTCCATAATTCTCTGTCTTTAAAGTCGTTTGGTTCGATTTTCCAATGTTTGTCCGGATTATCCACTCTTGACTGAAGTCTTCGTCTTTGTTCTTCATTGCTGATATGGAGGTAAAATTTATAAATTTTAGTCCCTTCGTCATATAAGAGCCGTTCAAAATTTACAATATGATGAAATCGTCTTTGCCATACTTCTTTTGGTTTGAGATTCTGAACACGAACTATCAGAACATCTTCATAATGACTCCTATTGAAAATCACCATTTCGCCATTTGCAGGAGCAGCCTGATGTATTCTCCAAAGGAAGTCATGACTCAGCTCTTTTCTCGATGGAGCTCCGAAGTGCGCAACATAAACACCACTCGGATTTACACTGTGAAAAACATTTCTGATGGCACCATCTTTACCGCTTGCATCCATTCCTTGAAAAACAATCAAAACCTTATGTTTTTTTTCGCCATTTTGAATCTTTTGAAGTTCATCCAGCTTCATATTCATTTGTCGGACTTCTTCAAAGGCAGTTTCTTTATTGCCTTTGTATGTTTTATACTCGGAAGCGTCAATCTTATGCAGATTTATGCTTGTTCCAGGTTTTACCAAATATTTTTCGATTTGAGATTCTGTCATTATATTGCTGTGTTAAATTAAAATTACTAATAAAAGTGTAACACTGAATTAATTAAATTTATCATGTAGTAAATTTAATTAAAAAGTTTTTTTGCTAATTCAAGTACTCTTCTTACATCCGATTGCACTAATGATGGCGAATCAACCGCCAGACATTTTTCTAATAAATGAATTGATTCTTCATATTTTTTCATAAATAGAAAAGAAGTACCCCTGACATATAGTCTCAGTGCTTCATTTTGAAAATCATCACTTGAAAATTCAGTCAAATTAATTGATTCCTGATAGTTATCATTTCCTAAAGAAATCTGAGCAAGTCTTAATTTAGCGAGTTCTTTTTGTTTCACTGAAAGCATTTTTGAATACAAAATTTCATTGAGTAAGCCTTCTGCTTCAATAATTCTTCCTGCAGTAAAATGAGTTTCAGCCAAGTGTAATTTGAGCCAGTCATCTTCTGGGTTTTCACTGCTGTCAATCTGTAGTAATCTGGTGTTTCTTTCGTTTTTTTGTTTATCGAAATTTTGATAACCCATGTGTAATATTTTGAAATCTGACTCAATAATTTCAAATCCGCCTGCTTCAATACTGTTTCTGATTTGCTCGTGAATTTTACCTGTGAAGAAAAAACTGTCGTCACGTTTAAATAATCTTGTATAGCGATGACTTGATGTGGTAAAATTTCCTTCCCTTTCAAGCATATTGTCAATTAAAATGTTTATTCCGCCAATATTTATTTTATCAATTAACTGATAGAAAATTTCAATATCAAAAAAACTTAAAACCTCATCGGAATCAAGCATCAGAACCCAATCCGTATGAATATGCTTTAGTGCAAAATTTCTAGCTGCTGAAAAATCGTCAATCCAGTTAAAGAAATAAACTTCTGCACCACTTCTGATTGCTATTTGAACAGTGTCATCTTCGGAACCGGTATCGACAACCACCATTTGACTCATATAAGGAGATGCCGAATTCAGTGCCGCCTGAACAGTTGAACGACTGTTTTTGGTCAACATTAAAAGTCCTATAGTTACCCGATTATTCATTTACTAATTTCCAATACTATTATTCTCAATTAACTAAATCCATTATTTCATCAGCAAGAACTTGTGCATCTGACTGATTTTCAGCTTCAGCTATAACCCTTACAATAGGCTCTGTATTTGATGCTCTGAGTTGTACCCATTTATTATCGAAATCAATACGAATTCCATCATTCATAGTTATCTCAAAGCCGGAATACTTGCTTTGAAGTTTATTGAATAACTCATCTAAGCTGCCTGTAAAATCCTTTTTCTTCTTAACCATTATCAAATTCGGTAGCTCACTTGATAATTCGGACAAAGTTTTCTTAGACTCAGCTAAGAGATTGAGTACCAGTGCAATTCCAACCATCGAATCACGACCATAGTGACATTCAGGCAGAATTACACCTCCGCTACCTTCACCACCTATAATGGCAATGCTTTCTTTCATTAATTTTACAACATTAATCTCACCAACCGGACTTCGCAAAGTTTTACATCCATATTTTGAGGAAATTATTTCAGTCATTGAAGAAGTTGAAAGATTTATAACAATATTACCTCTTTTATCGCTTGTTCTAAGCAATGATTCAACGCATAGGGCGATAGTTTTCTCCTCACCAATAGGATTCCCATTTTCATCAATAAGAACTAATCTATCTGCATCAGGGTCAACAGCAAGACCCAAATCAGCTTTTACTGCCCTTACAGTATTGGCTAAATCAAGAAGATTCTCTGGAAGCGGCTCTGGAGTGTGAGGAAAAATTCCAGAGCCGTCACAATTCAGGTCTATGACTTCACATCCAAATTCTCGAAGGAGTTCCGGAACAATATAGGAGCCTGATGCATTTACAGCATCCACAACAACTTTAAGTTTTCGGTTCCTGATAATTCTTATATTTTTTTTGATGAAGTCAAGGTCGGCAATTATTTTAATATGTCTTTTTTGAGCATTCTTATCGTGAAGAATATCATAAAATTCTAAACTTTCATTTGAAGTTATTTCGGTTTGCTGATCAACAATTTTCCATAATTTATAATTTTCTTCAGCATCTAAAAAAATACCTTGAGAATTGATAAATTTCAAACCGTTCCAAATACCGGGATTATGTGATGCTGTTATAGCAATACCACCTCCGGCATTTGAATGCTCAACTTCAAGCTGTACAGTAGGGGTAGGAGCCATACCAATTTGTCTGACCTGGCAGCCTGCAGCGACTAATGCACCTGTTATAACGCTTTCAATCCATTTGCCTGATGGTCTGCCATCTCTGCCAATTACTACTTTCTTAATCGGAATTGTTTCAGCAAAAGCATAAGCATACTGAGCTAATAAACAAGGCTTTAGTCCATCACCAAGTGTTGCTCGTAAACCTGAAATTGACCTGATAAACGGCATTATTTTTCCTGAGTATTTTTTTCAAAATTTATTTACAATTTCAATATTTATAAACATCAATTTGTACATCATTAACATCAAAAGATGAGTTTTTAAATTGTTCTCATATAAATTCACGTTTAATATTAAACTATATTATAATTGTCATTACTTGAATTTTGACTATCTATCCCACCAATAAATTTCTGTGTAGGATATGCAAATTTCACTTTATCATCCTTAAATATTTTATCAATTAGCTTTTCCCATATCATTTGTTCAGTTAGTCTTCTCCGATTGAATCTGCATAAATATCTGAAAGTAAACTGTATACCATTCTCAACAACTTTGTAATAAACAGCAGGTTCAGTTGAAACATTGTAAGTAACAAAGTTTTCAATCACATCTTTCAATTTATCTGTGTCATCGGTACTTACATCAATATCCGACTGGCTAATAGAATCGAAAATCAATTGTTTTGCTTTCTCTATATTACTGTCAAAAGTAACGCGGAAAGAAAGTTCATTCCAAATAAGTGGAAATTGTTTGGAAAAATTATACTGAGGATATGAGAATACTTTTCCATTAGGAACATCAATTACGCGACCTGTGTATTGGTCACTACCAACCCAAGCTCCTACTTCCATTAATGAAAATTGAAATATTCTTATATCAATAACATCTCCGGTGTCATCACCAATTTTTATCCTGTCGCCAACGCTGAATGGTTTTCGCCACAGAAGAAATACCCAACCGAAGAAGTTAACAACAGGCTCACGCAGAGCAATTGCTATACCTGCCGATAATAAACCTAAAAATGTTAAAACTGAACTGAATTCCTTAAACCATACACTGATTATGAGAATGGCACTTAGTAAGAAGCCAATATGAGTCGTCCATTTACGCCAGGTATAGCGTATTCTGACATCATGAAAATATGTGTTGATAGCCCTTAGAACTAACCATCTGATAAAAAGAAGCACAAGAATAATAACTAATGAAATTAAAATCTTTGGAATAAACTGAGACTCTAGTAATTTGACAATCAGGTCCATAGATTGAATTGTTTCGTTCATGATATTTTACTGCAAATTAATCTAAAAACTGGTATATTCTTTCTTAAGCAGAAGTTTTCTTTATTAGTAGAAGGAAGATTCCAGCCACTTCTATCTGATAATTCAACTAAACTAAATTTAGCGAATTTATTTAATACTTTTGTCTGATATTCATGTACATAATCTACATCTGTCGCAAGAAATAAATTCCCGTTCGGAATGAGCACCCTATAACATTCCCGAAGAAAACTTTCAGTAAAAGCTCGCCTGCGATAATGTCTTCTTTTGGGCCAAGGGTCAGGAAATAAATAAAATATACTCTCTATTGTTTCATCTTCAATAAACGGCAAACCATTGGCTACTGTGTAATGTAATGCTTTACAATTAGGGATTTGTTCACCACTTACGACCATATTTATCCACTCTACAGCTTCAGAGCGGATTTCCAACCCAAGAACATTTTCGTTAGAATTTTCCAAAGCATAAGATATTAGAAATACGCCCTTTCCACAGCCAATATCCAAAACATTCGGCTTTTTGCCATTTATAAATACATTATTCCAATTTAATTTTTCAACAGGCTCCGGATAATTTTCAGGCATTATACTCAAATCTGATATCGGCAAATAATTATTAGATGAAACATGATGACGAATCTTTGCTATAAATGGATATTTTTTGTAATCAACAGGAATCATTCACTAACCTAAAAAAAATGTAAATTATTATTTGAAAAGTCAAATATGCATAAATACAAAAATACGAAAAAATGATTGTATAATTAATGTTTCTTTATAATATAAAATATTAAGACATATAAAATCTAACAATCAATACAATCAATTTAACAAAAAAAAGAGGTAACCCGATCGGGCAACCTCTTCTTCTAAAAAATATCATAAATGATTATGATATACTGATTTCAACTTCCTTTGGTTTTGCAGGCTCAATTTTTTCAAGTGTGACTTTAAGCAAACCATTATCATATTGAGCAGAAATACTTTCTTTATTAATGTTATCAGGTAGAATGAAGCTACGTGAGAAATCACCATAAGAGCGTTCTGCTTTGATATACGTTCTCTCTTCCTTTTGGACTTCGCCATTTTCTGCTTCATATTTAGTATCAAAAGGTCTTTTTTTAATACCTTTTATAAAGATATAATTATCTTCATTAATTGATACTTTTACATCCTCTTTGCTGATGCCGGGCAATTCTGCAACAAGATAAAGGTTTTTCTCATCTTCGCTTATATCAATTCTGGGTGAGAAACTGCCATATTCGACAGTGATTCCTTTTTCAATTTCTTCAGACATTTGCTGAAATTTCTTTATTACCTGTTCCATTCCTCTGAATGGGTCAAAACGATAGTAAGACATAATATATCTCCTTATATTTACAATTATTTAATTAATTTATTTGATTTAAGTTTAATTACGTTTTATAAAACTTTATTACGCTTAATATATTTGGGGAACTAATCATTCCCCAAATATTACGATACTGAAATCTCGATTTCTTTTGGCTGAGCGGGTACAATTTTATTAAATGAGATAGTTAGAACTCCATTCTCAAACTTTGCATTTATGCTACTTCCATCCACATAATCAGGTAATGCAAAACTTCTTGTGAATTCACCTGAAGAACGTTCAATTCGGTGGTAGGATAAACCATTTTCATCATTACTTTCTTCAGATTCACGTTTCTTTGTGCCTTTGAGAATCAAGACTTTATCATCGCTGACGGTTAATTTAAAGTCCTCTTTGCAGAGTCCCGGCATTTCCGCCTGAATATATAATTGTTTCTCTGATTCCGAGATATCAACTCTCGGTAGAAAACCACCGGTTTCAAAAGATATCTGCGGGTCGAATGTATTAATTAAGCTTTTCATTCTTCGGGTTAAGTTGCCATAACCGCGATACGGATCATACTTTGCTAAAGTCATTTTTATAACCTCCTCTTAATTTTATAATTTAATTTAAAAAATTAACTTATTTTGACCTCAATTACTTTTGGCTGTTCTGGTTCTTTCTTTGGAATCGAAAGTTCAAGAATGCCATTTAAGTATTTAGCTGCAATTTTTTCAATATCTGCATCTTCAGGAAGCTGAAGTGAACGTGTAAATTCACCGAATTTTCTTTCGTTCATATGATTTGTTCTGCCTTCAAAATTTTCCCTGGATTTTGTACCTTTGATATTCAGTACCTTGTCATCATTAACCGAAATATTGACTTGCGATTTATCAACCCCCGGAAGTTCAACATATATTGAAAATTCTCCGTTTGTCTCTGTAATATCAATTCTTGGCTTGAAAGCAGAAGTTTCGATATTAACTCCTTTGTTAATTTCATCAGCAGCATGCTTTATTTGTCTGATAACACTTTCAAGACCATTAGCCGGATCAAATCTGTAGTATCCCATTTTTAAAACTCCTTAGATAATTATAAAATTTTTGAAAATTAATTCGAATTTGATATTACGAAAAGTGTGCCAATGCTAAGTTTGTGATAATTTGTCAGTTAATGTAATCAATATTGTCATTCAAGTAAGACATAATATCTGAAAGTCATGCCAGCGGTATGCCACTATGACATCTGAGATGCGTCATATTGTCGGACTGTAGTTCTTTGAAATATTTTTTTTGAATTAATCAATATAAAATTTAGATTAATATTTTCATATATTGGAAGAAGGATAATATTCAATTTAACAAACAGTCAAATAATTTAGTGGTTATGTAAAATATATAAGGGCGAACATACAAGTTCGCCCCAAAAAGTTAAATCATCGAGCCTGAAGATTGTAGATTTCTTAAAAGATAATCAAGGCTGTAATTTATAAATATATTTAAAGATAGATACTTCTAGAACGGTACGTCATTACTTTCAGGTACAACCAAATTATCATCAAAAGGTCTCAAATCATAATCGTCAACTTTTTCGATTCTCCATGCATCCATAGTGTTGAAATAGTTGATATTTCCTTCTTTTTCCCATTTTCTGCCTTTGATATTGAAATTTACCCTGATATAATCATTAATCTTAAATAAATCCAACAAGTTACATCTATCCTGTGTTAACTGAAATTTAATAAAATCGCTGAACTGATTTCCACTGTAATTTGTAATTACCTCAATCACAAAATCCCTTTTTCTGAAGTTCTCATTCATTTGCTGAGCATCATATTTTTCAATCAGTCTTCCTGTTAATTCAAAAGCCATTTTCTACTCCATGTAAATATATTATGTATTTAAAACTTTTTCCCTTTTATCCGGGTTTCAATAACTTGATTTATACCAAAATGGTACATAATATCAGCATAATTACCACAGTCATAAACTGCAAAATCAGCATCCTTTCCAATTTCGAGACTACCTTTACTGTCTGCAATTTCAATGGAATAAGCACCATTGATAGTAGCCGCTGAAATTGCTTCTTCGGCACTCATTTTCATGTTTATAACTGATAAGGAGAGTATCATCTGCATATTCTCAGTAAATGATGAACCAGGATTTGTATCTGTCGCAATAGCTGTAATTAACCCTTTATCAATTATATTCCTTGCATCTGCATAAGGCATTCTGATGAAATAAGCTGTTCCTGGAAGCAAGCAAGCAACTGTGCCTGCATCTTTCATAGCATCTAGACTTTCATCAGAAACAAATAGCAAGTGGTCAGCTGAAAGGCAACCCATTTCAGCAGCAAGTTTTCCGGCAGAAACATCGGCAAGTTCATCAGCGTGAAGCCGCACTTTTAGTCCATGATTTTTAGCAGCAAGTAGCACTTCTCTGCCCTGTTCAATAGTATAATATCCATCATCAACAAAAGCATCGCAATAGTCAGCAAGCTGCATTTCAGCAACTTTCGGAATCATTTCATGGCATAGCAAATCAATATAAGCCTGCTTTTTTTCACGATATTCAATCGGAAAATCGTGAGCACCAAGGAAGGTTGATTTTATTTCACAATGAAAATTTTCTTTCAATTTTCTTATAGCTTTAAGCTGATTGATTTCTCCTTCAGTTGTAAGGCTGTAACCACTTTTAATCTCAAAGGATGTTGTTCCGTGTTTGATTGCTGAAATAAGCAATTTTTCGCCATTTTGATATAACTTATCTATATCGGCATTTCTTGTTGCCTTAACTGTAGTCTGAATTCCACCTCCTTCTTCAGCGATTTGCTTATAAGTTACTCCCTGTAGCCGCCTGCCAAACTCCCTTGAGCGGTCCCCGGCAAATACTATGTGTGTATGGCTGTCAACAAAACCCGGAAGAATTGTCATACCGGTCATATCAATAATTTCATCAGGTCTTATATTTAACGAAATCAGATAATTATCAGCATCGGAATCTTCTCCCAACCACAAAATTTTATCAGAAAAAAGCATTGCACCATTCTTGATTTCACCGATGTCATTTAATTCCTGACCAATTTTATAATTTTTTCCATTTGTATTTACAGTAACAAGCGAAGAAATATTTCTTAGTAAAGTAATCATTTTAAATATCAATATTTTAATTTATATATTATTAATCAATGTTTTTCAATTCTTCAAGTATATCTGAGAACTTTCCAAGATAACTGTCAAGATTAGTATCGTTATCTTCTATATCGCGAGTTGGTAACTCAGATATAATATTTTTAAAGGCAATTAAATCGTTATCAAACTCTGTTTCATCAAATTTCACCGTTGGATTGTCAATTTCAATATCATGATTTAAATTATGGTTAACATTCTCATTATCAAGAAAATCAACTATTTGAAAATCATTGTTAATATCAGCCGGGTGATTGGTAATATCCTCAATTTCATCAACTAGTTCATTTACTGCTTCACTTTCATTAATATTCTCGGAAAAATTGAAATCTTCTAATTCAATATTTCTAGATTCCTCACTCGAATCTTCTATTAATTCACCATGTTCGAAACCAATATCTATCTCAGAAACATTATTCTCAATAATGCCTACAAGTAAAGATTTATCAAACGAAGCTAATTGTTGATTGTTTTCTTCGAGTAAATCAACCAATCCGTATATTTCCAAATCATCGAAGAATATCATTAGAGATAAATTAATAAGTTCTCTTGCGTCCAACTCTAAAAACAATTCGTACACATCATCAGCAAAATCAACGATACCTTCAGCATCAAGATTAGCTAAATGCTTTTGCAGAGCTGTTTTTAAAGATTTTTCAAAAGCCGGCTTGTGTATAAAATCAATTTTATTTCTATTGAGAACTTCTGCAATGATTTCTTTAGAAAGATTGACTATTTCATTGTGACCTGAGAAATAACTAATTTTATGATTAGCTTCTATCGCTGAAATAGTTAGATTCTCAGAGAAAATGAATGAAACAATAGTTGTTATTGGTCTGATGATATAATTAAATCTCAAATCAACTGCAGTGCCAAGCATCTGAGAAACTTGTTCTTTACTGATTTCGGAATATAATATTTGATAATTGCTCAAGGCAGCTTCTGCATCGGCATTTGTAAGTAAATTATTAGGATAATAATCAGTCGATGATAATAGAGCCAAATTCTGAAAATTCTGATAATTTGCTATTGCTCTGAAATAATTATAGTAAAAATTATCATCTGAGAAAATTTCTGACAAGCTGACAAAATTAATATTAGAAATCTCCTCAGAAATTTCACTTATGCGGTCATACTCATACTTAATTTGATGTTCGAACATAATATTTTTCAAATTTGTTTGTGATTAGATTACTAAATTATACAATTTTTACAAACCAGCAAAATAATAATTTAAAAGATTGTATTATAACTATTTTATTTACTTAACCTTTTTGTGTAAGAATAACTCCGGCAATAATCATAATTCCTCCAATAATAAAATATTCAGTAACATGAGTACCAAAAATTAGAAATGCAAGTATTGCTGTAAGAACGGGTTGGAAATTATTAAATACTGCAAGTTTAGATGCCTCAATTTTCTTTAATGCGTAAAACCATAGAGCATATCCAAGCCCCGAAGTTATTGCTCCAAGATATAAAAGTTGCCCCCAATTAAGTATTGTAATATGACTTATATCCAAATTGCCACCAAATGTGAAAAATACCGGTATAAAAAAGAAAGCACCTGATGCCATAGCCAAGGCAGTAGAATAAATTGCTCCGTATTTTCTAGTAAAATTTCTTCCTATTATAGTATAGAGTCCCCAAGAAAAGCTTGCCATTAATGCGAAAATATCGCCTTTCATAGTTTCTGAGCTGAAATTAAATCCTTTCTCTGAAAGTAATACAATAGCACCTGATACAGCTATGGCTATACCTACAATTTTCAAAAATGTTACCTTCTCTTTAAGAAAGATTGCAGCGACAATAAACACAAAAACCGGAGTCAAAGCATAAGCAAGCGAAACATTTGGTGCCGTTGTATGAGAAATTCCAACGAGAAAGAAGTATTGATTGAGTGGTATATTTAATATCCCCAAAAGTGCTACCAGCCACCAGTCACGTGGCTCAATTCTTTTCCAGCTACTTCTTCTGATTGCAAGATAAGCAAAATAAACAGAAGTTGCAATCAACGCTCTGAAAAGAAGTATCAGCACAGGTTCGAGCTCGTTAGTAACTCCCTTTGCAACTATATGGGTTGATGAAGAGATAAGCTGCTGAAGAAATATTATGAAATTCATCATAATTTGTTAAAAATCTCCTTAATCACAGGTAGTTGATTTTGATAATTGAATTTTTTTGAAGCTTCGAGGGCAGAGCCTGACATAATTTGATAATTAGCAGGCAATGATATTTCAATGATATTTTGCTGCAATTTTGAGATATTAATTGGATAATCAATCAATTTTGTGAAATTATATTTTATTGAAACATCAGAAATTGCAGGAAGATTTGTAGAAATAGAAGGCAGACCCGCCATACAATATTCAAACAGTTTATTTGGCAAAGCCAGTTTATACGATAAAGAGATTGGCTCGAAGAGTGCAAGCCCAATATCAGCAGATGAAGTCCATTTGTGGAGCTCTTTATATGGAACAAATGATTTGAAAAATACTTTATTTTGAAGATTTAATTCTAAGACCAATTTCTCAAAATAATTTTTCATTTCATCTCCCTGCCCCATTATTACAAGAGCACATTGCTCTAAACCCTCAATAGCTCTTATGGCAGGCTCGATACCTCTGCCTTTCATTATCATACCCTGATAGATTAAAATTCTAGTTGTATCATCAATCAGAAACTCTTGCCTTAATAAATTTGATTTAACAGGAGGTTGGTATTCAGGGACATTCATAATCAAATGGAATCTGATTTTTTTAGGGAACAATCCTTTTAAATACTCAGCATCGAGCTTGCCTGAAACAATAACTGAGTCAACTTTGTGGATATAATATTTCTCTAAATAAGTAAAGAATTTTTGTTTTAGTGGCTGGTCAAATGTGTTACCAATAGCTGAGAAAATTTCTCTTGAATCATATATCAGTTTTGCAGAGCTTCTGCCAGCCAAATAGCTCGCTAAAGGCAATGAATAAAGTTCGGCTGCAACATAATAATCAGAAATTATCTTAAAATTCTTTCCGGCAGAATAAAAAATATACATCTTTTTAAGTAGCCTCTCCCCTTTTTCGATATCAACAGTTAACAGCTCAAAACAATATTTATAACTAAGATTATCTTTTAAACACAAAACTGCAACTTTCTTTCCCATATTAACAAGAGAAATGGCAAGGTTTAGAGAGCGAGCATCATTACTAATATAATTTAGACAAACTATACAAACATCAAATTTTAAACCAGACATTATTTGAATACCGTAAATTTTTCGGTGAGAATTTCTCCATAAATTTCTATTGCAATGACGTATAAACCTGATAATAATTCACTTGTATTAATAAATATTTCGCCATTAATATAGCCTGCTTGATTTTTTGAAGAAAGTATTCTATGACCGGCGTATACTTGATTTCCTATACTATTAAATATTCTGATATTCATATTATCTGCAACATTGTCATTATTTGAAGATGAGAACTGCACTTTAACTAATTCATTGGCAGGATTGGGCACAGCATTACCTAAACCAAATGAGAATGATTGTCCTGCAAAACTGTTTAATTCAAATATTAGCGGCACCTCGCATTTAGTTAAATCTTCAAATCCTTCATTTATTCCAAATCCCAATAATTCAATAAGTCTATCGGTGCAAACATCTGCTAAAATCAGAGAGTCCAGATTTTCTCCCAATCTGCCAGGCGAGAAACAAACCTTCAGCATTACAGTTTCGCCCGAGGGAATCATAATTGGAAACTGACTCTGAGGAGTAGAAAATGCAATATTCTTGAAAATATAAACATCTTCAAGAGTATAAGTGCGATTGCCTGAGTTGGTTATCCGGAGCATACGACAGTTTAATTGGCTGTAATATGCAGAGTCTAAACTAAAATACTTTTCATCAGTCAGGGTAAATTCAAGTATATCGGTTTCATTTCGAACTGTGATAATTACAATATCAGATAAACCGACACATCCATATTCATTTTCAACCATCACATAATAAGTACCTGATTCATCTGCCCAATATTCACGATTGATTGATACCACATCATTGGAACCTGACTTAAACCACATATAATTTGAATAAATTTCCGAAGTGAAAAGAAGCACAGAATCGCCAATACAGAAATTCTTTCTGCCAATATTCAATATTTCAGGTTCAGGGTTAGGTCGAAACATAACTTCAAACGAATCATTTATTTCACATCCATTTGAATCAATAAGTTTGATAGAATAAACACCTGATTCTGTTATTTCAATTTCACTTTCATTGCTTCCGTCGAACCATTCATAATACTGAAAATCACCTTTAAGGGATAAAATCGCAGATTCTCCCTTGCAGGGCTGACCTCCTGAACTTAAAAGAAATTCCGGTACTGTCCTTTGATAAAATTGTATGTTCACCGCTTCTGACATACCATCGTAACAAATCGAATCTATAAATCCCCTTACGAAATAATTACCGGGCTTGGTTACTAAAACACTTCTTGTAGTCTGCCCGCTTGACCAAATATATGCATCATAGCCTTCAGATGCAACAAGCTCAATTGTATCACCTTCACAAATTGAGAAACCCTTTTCTGATGTGATTTTGGGCGGGTCTGCATTTGGTATGTAAAATTCATAAACTCCACTACCAACCACCCATCCGGTTGTATCATCTATAAACCATATATCATCCATAGTTGCTCCTGGCTCAATACCGCAATTCCTTGGCACCCACGTTTTTCCTCCATCGCTTGTATAAATTACAGTTTGATTAAACCCTACTCCCCATCCTCTGTCCTTGTCATGTAAAAATGAGCCGAACATTGGAGCTCCTGTATTAAACTGAGACCAGGTTCTGCCTTCATCATGAGTAATTCTCACTCCACCGACACTGGTAACCGTACTGCCAAAACAACCTTCAGAATAAGGTATCAAAAATGTATTGTCAACCCGCGTAATTTCCTCATGCCAATCCATTCCACCGGTATTTGAAATTGGAAGCCAGCTCCTACCGCCGTTGTTACTTTTCCATAAAGTACCACTGCCAACAGCATAAGCCAAACCATTCTCCTCATACAAAATAGCATCTGACATTTTACTTCCGGGATGATTGTAAATTACGGAAGTCCATGTTTGACCGCCATTTACTGTACGCCAGAAATATTGTGAACTGCCACAACCTCCACCAATCACCAAACCTATGTCTTCAGTAAGAAAATATGTCCCCCATAAGTCGGTTACATTTGCTGGAGTGATATCAAACCACGTAGCCCCACCATCTGTTGTCTTGTAAATAACTCCAAACCCTGTAATTAAATCAGGTCCGGATGTATAACCAACTAACTCTGTCTTGAAATGAATACTTTCAAGCTGAACTTCACGGGGCATACCAATTTGATTAAATATCCGACTGCCAAACCAACTTATGCCGCCATCTGTTGTTCGTAATGTTTTACCTTCATATCCACAAATCCAGCCTAATTGCGGATTGTCTGGCAGGAAAAAAACATCGAGATAAATTACATTCTGATATTCTCTTGGCATATTGGTGTTTTTTTTCCAATTTGCATTTGTTAAAGAGAATCCAAAAACAAACAATAATATATAAAAAATGAACTTTGACATAAGAATTTTTGCTTATTTAAATATTCAATAACGAATTAAACAATAATAATTTATGAAGAAATTATATCATTATTATTTTAATTGCAGAGTAGTATTTAAATTACAATATAAGTGAATTAATATACAATAGATTATGAAATAAATGAACATAAGAATCATTATGTAGCAGGAATAGCAACAATATGTATAGATTACACTTCATAAATGTAATTAGTTGGATAGTATAAGAAAAACATCTTAATTAAGTTGAATATTTTATGATTTTGTCCAAAAAATTTGCCGAAAGTGAGTTATTTTTCATATTTTTGAATAATCATTTTTTCAATTTTTTGGATTTATAATTATGAAAAATTATAAGTTATTAGTAGCAATACTAATTGTCTTGTTATCCATTTCGTCGCTCCTCGAAATCAACGCACAATTTGTAACGAAAACCGCTCTTGACAATGCCGGTTATCAGTATGAATATGTAGAAAATGACCCAATGAAAGCACGCATTTATACTCTTGATAATGGTCTGAAAGTATTTTTGAGACAAAATCGCGACGAACCAAGAATGCAGACATTTATTGCCGTTAAAGCCGGCTCAACTTATGACCCAAAAGAAACTACAGGACTTGCTCATTACCTTGAGCACATGATGTTTAAAGGTTCCCAGAAAATTGCAACTTCAGACTGGGAAAAAGAAAGCAAGTATTTACAGGAATTATCAGATTTGTTCGAAAAGCACAAAGCTACTGACAATCCGGAAGAAAAGAAGAAAATTTATGCAATTATTGACAGCGTTTCCCAGCTCGCCTCAAAATTTGCTGTTC
The DNA here is from genome assembly GCA_019637995.1 of Ignavibacteriota bacterium. Taxonomy (NCBI): domain Bacteria; kingdom Pseudomonadati; phylum Ignavibacteriota; species Ignavibacteriota bacterium. The sequence continues at coordinate 525,401 of JAHBUQ010000001.1, read as the reverse complement.
CAAGTGAATATGACAAAATGGTTAGCAGTATTGGCGCCAAAGGTACAAATGCCTATACAAGCACTGAGCGTACAGTTTATATTAATGATATTCCTTCAAATGAGTTTGAAAAATGGCTTAAACTTGAAAGCGAAAGATTCAGCTCACTTGTATTAAGGTTATTCCATACAGAGCTTGAAACTGTTTATGAAGAGTTCAATATGTATCAGGATGAAGACTGGTCACGTGCCTCTGAGGCATTGGATGCTGCACTATTCAAATTCCATCCTTACGGAACTCAGACTGTAATTGGTAAAGCCGAGCATTTGAAAAACCCTTCTATGGTTAATATTCACAATTATTTTAATACTTATTATGTTCCAAATAATATGGCAGTAAGTATTTCCGGAGATTTGGATTTTGAACCAACTATTCAGTTAATTGACAAGTATTTCGGAAAAATGAAAAAAGGTAATGTGCCAAAATTCAACTCACCGGTTGAGGAGCCAATTAGCTCACCGGTTACAGTTGAGGTTTTGGGACCAAATCCTGAATTTGTTAACGTCGCATTCAGAACAGGCGGCTATAGTACAGAAGACAGATATATGACGACAATGGTGGATTATATTCTGAATAATTCCAAAGCCGGTCTGATTGACTTAAATCTTGTTAAAAGCCAGAAAGTGCAATCTGCATATTCAAGTGCATCAACAATGATTTACTACGGTACGCACACTCTCGGTGGTGAACCACGAGAAGGTCAGACGCTTGAAGAAGTGAAAGATTTACTTTTAGCCCAAATTGACAAGGTGAAGAAAGGTGAATTTGAAGATTGGCTCATTCAGGCAATTATCAATGAATTTAAGCTGAATCGCATACGAATGGAGGAATCTAACGGTGTCGCACACGCATTTGTGAATGTTTTTGCACATAATTCCAATTGGGAAGATTATTGCAGTAATATTTCAAAAATGGAAAAAATTACTAAACAAGATGTGATTGATTTTGCAAACAAAACTTATAAAGACAACTATGTTGTTCTGTATAAGAGAATCGGAAAAGACGAAAGCAAAGTAAAAGTGGACAAACCCAAAATCACTGCTATTGAAATGAATCGCGATAACTCTTCAAAATTTTATGAAGATTTTGTAAAAATTCAGCCACCATCATTGAAACCGGTATTTGTAAGTTTCAAAGATTCAATCGGAGTAAAGAAATTAAGCAATGGAATTGAACTGAAATTTATCAAAAATCATGTAAATAATTTATTCTCATTTTATTTCATACTTGATATGGGTAAAATGAATAATCTGAAACTCCCTCACGCTGTTAATTATCTGCCATACTTGGGAACAGATAAATTCACTCCTGAAGATTTAAGTAAAGAATTTTACAAATTGGGTATAAATTATGGCGTTATGTCCGGAGATGACAGAAGCTACGTTTATATTTCCGGTCTTGAGGAAAACTTTGAAAAAGGCATCGGGCTTTTGGAACACCTTCTCAGTAATGCCAAGCCGGACAAAGAAATTTATGAAAAATATGTTGAGTCAATTTTGAAAGACAGAGCAAATGCTAAAATTGACAAGGGATCAATTCTTTGGGGTGCAATGATGAATTATGGCATTTATGGAGATATGTCACCATTTACTTACCGCCTGACTGAACAGGAAATGAAAGCAATTGACCCCAAGGAACTTACCGATATAATAAAGGATCTTACAAATTATAAACACTATGGATTTTACTACGGAAAAGATGCTGATAATGCCGCTAAACTTGTGGAGAAATACCATAAAATTCCAACTAATCTGAAAGACTATCCAAAGCCATTGAAATTCAATGAAATAGCGCATCAGAAAAATGTAGTATATGTAGTTGATTATGATATGGTTCAGTCAAATATTCTTCTTGTTACCAAAGACCGGGCATTTGATAGGAATATTCTTCCTGAAGCACGCTTGTTCAGTGAATTTTACGGCTCAGGTCTTTCGTCAATAGTATTTCAGGAAATTCGTGAAGCAAGAGGACTTGCATATTCTGCATTTGCTTCATATACAGTACCAGCGAAAGCAGCTGACCCACATTTAATCTATGGATTTGTAGGCACTCAGCCGGATAAAATCAAAATTGCCACCGATGCTTTGGTTGAGCTTCTCAACAAAGTTCCAAATGCAGAGCAACAATATGAGCAGTCAAAAGTTGGATTAAAGAAGAAAATCGAAACAGAGAGAATTACAAAATCATCAATTTTCTGGAGCTATCTGTCCAATTATGACCGCGGAATTGACTACGACAGCAGAAAAGATATTTACGAAAGAGTTGATAAAATTTCATTAAAAGATTTTGAAAAATTCTTCGATGAAAGAGTAAAAGGCAAAAAGTTCGCTTTTCTAATAATTGCTGACAAGAAGAATCTTGATTATGAAATTTTAAGTCAGTTAGGTGAAATCAAAGAATTGACATTAGAAGAAATTTTCAAGTATTGATATTATAGAAATAATTAATGAACAAAGTCCTCAATCAGATTGGGGACTTTTTTTATTATATTTGAACATAAAACAGCAATATGACAGCTAACGTGTAAATTTTCTATGAACTTTTCAAAAAACTAATATAAAACCTAAGTATTTATTGAATATAATTGCTTGAAAAAAGTAAAATTTAATATATTTGTAAGATGTTTAATATATTTTTTGGAGAATAAAATATGAGCACTGAATTACTAATAATTATTGCTGTTGCAGTGGTTTTGTTTTTGATTGTTATTTCAATGTATAATGGCTTAATAAATAAGCGAAATCAGGTTGAAAATATCTTCGGTTCTATGGATGCGATGCTTAAGAAAAGATATGACCTAATACCAAATCTTGTTGCATCAGTAAGCCAGTACATGAAACATGAAGCAGATGTTCTTACCAAAGTAACTGAACTTCGTAGCAGGGCATTATCACCTGATTTGACAAGTGATGAAAAAGTTGCTGTGAATAATGAAATCAGTAAAGCACTTACAGGAATAAATATAGCAGTTGAAAATTATCCTGACCTCAAAGCGAGCCAGAATTTCGTACAGCTTCAAGGATCTCTGAATGAAGTTGAAGAGCAGATTTCCGCAGCCAGACGTGCATTTAATGCGGCTGTGACTGATTTCAACAATTCGGTCGAGATGTTCCCAAGCAATATTATGGCTTCCATTATGGGGTTGAAACGCAAGAATGTTTTTGTAATTTCTGAAGTTGAAAGACAGAATGTTGATGTTTCAGGTTTGTTTAACAAATAAAGCATGATAAAATGAAAACTTATGAAGAGTTTTCCCACTTTTGTGCCGGAAAGCTTAACGCAGACCTCGAACTAATGCAGACTGAGCGAAGTGCAGTTGTTCGCAGGCTTTTAATTCTCAGATTAATACTGGGATTAATGATTCTGGGCATATTGGGCATAATGTTTCTTGCAGAAATGTTGACTGAAAGCATTGAAGAAAATACCTTTCTACTTGTTATAAGTGTTTTAATTGCGATAAGCTATCTGATGATAATGATATTTATTTTCATGAAACAGAAAAAGGTCAGAGCAGATTTTGTTATTAAATTTAAGAATAAGATAATCAGTTCGATAGTTAAATTTTTTGATGTCAGCCTGTCATACTATCCTGAGAAATTTATACCATTAAATGAATTTGCCTCAAGCGGTTTGATTGACCGTAGAATAGAAAGATATTACGGCGATGATTATGTTGAAGGAAAAATTGGACAGACTGCTTTTAGATTCTCAGAAGTTCACGCATTCGTCGAAGAAGGCTCTGATGATAAAAAGCGGTATGTTGAAGTATTCGGCGGAATATTTTTTATAGGTGACTTTAATAAAAATTTCAAAGGAAGAACCTATGTTTTACCGGATAAAATTGAGAAAACTTTTGGTAGATTTGCGAAATTTTTTCAATCTCTTTCAAAATCCCGAGGTCAGCTTGTTAAACTTGAAGATATAGAATTTGAGAAAGAATTTGCTGTATATTCTGATGACCAAATCGAAGCAAGATATATTTTATCAACAAGTCTGATGCAGAGAATTTTGGAATTCAAAAGAAAAGCCGGCTCCGACATTATGATGGCTTTCAAAGAATCTTGCATTTATATGGCTATACCGATTAAAGGCAACTTATTCGAACCGAAAATATTCGGTAAATTAGTATCAGAAGATACTTTGAGAAAGTATTATGCAGATTTGAATATCGCCATTTCCTCGATTGAAGATTTGAATCTCAATCTTAGAATCTGGAGTAAAGAATAAACAGACTTTTGAATGCTATGAATCATTTATATAATATTTTTATTATTGTTTTTATTATTTCGAGTAGTGGTCTCATTGCCGAAACTATATTGATTAATGGCTCCAAAAAGTCTATTAACTTAAAACAAATAAACAATACTGATTATATCCAAATAAATGAACTTGCAAAACTGCTGGATGTAAATGCTCTTTGTAATGATAATAATATTAAATACAATAATGAGAGCCTGAAATTTGCTTTGGGCTCTTTTTTTGTTGTTTACGAAAATGATGATTTGCTTCGGGTTGCTCAGATGAATTTGCCTGTTATAGAGTTGAATTATCAGACTTTTATACCTTTTAATTCATTCATTAATTCTATGCAAGGCATTGGTCTTCTCGAATATAAATACTCCGATAAAACTCTAATTATTAGTTCAAATATTGTTAAATCAAAAAAACATAATCCTGACAGAGTAATAAATGATAAAAGTAATATGAGCATTAAAAATGATTCTGAAGTGATGAAATCCAAACAATCGGAAAAACCCAAGGTATCAGATTCAATTAAAGAGAATAGTAATTATATTATACCTAAAAGATTGAAAAAGTAAAATAATATTCATTTTTGAATATTGAGATGCAATTTTTTTCTTAATTTTTGCTTTACTTAACTATCTTTTTATTATATTGTATAATTTTAAATTATACAATATAAAAGAGAAAACAATTATGACTTTCTTGTCAAATAATAAGAATGCTTTATCATTAGCAATAGTATTGATTTTTATAATATTAATTATTGCAGTTACATCTTTTCATCAAATATATACCGCTTCCATAGAAACTACTAAGAAATCTCTTACAAATTTGGTATTGCACGAGAAAGACTTCATTGATAATTTGAATTCATTAAATTTTCCACCGGATTCAATCAAATCTATTTATATAAATACAAAACGGAATTTTTCAACATCAGACTTATTAACTGAATTAGTTATTGCTGTATTTGAAAACGATTCAGCAGAATATATAGTAAGAGCAGACCTTGACAGATTTGAATCTATGAAATTACCTGTTGATAAAATAATAGCTGCCCCTATGAAAAAAGCATTTTTCAGAGAAACAGGAACTATTATAGGAAAAGATTATTCCAATCGCGATGTAATTTCAGCTTACACATATTCTAACATCCCTAATTGGGGAATAGTTGCTAAGATTGACTTGGATGAATTACGTAAACCATACATAAATGCCGGATTGATATCATTTTTACTATCAGTATTTTTAATATCAATTGCATTATATTTATATTCAAGAATAACTAATCCTCTTATTGAATCTGAAAAGCATAACCGAGAATTTCTTAATGCTATATTTGATAGATCTTCAGACGCAATATTGGTTTTAGATTCAAAATGCACAATAGTTGACTTTAATAAATTATTCCTTTCCAAATTGAACTATACCAAAGAGTCTCTATCAGGCAAGCCGATTGAACTTTTTATTAAAGATGATAAGAAAATATGTTTGACCTATGGACTTTTTAATATAACTTTCCTTGCAGCGGAAGGTAAAGAAGTAGAGTTTGAATGTGTATCAAGCGAAATAAATATTAACAAGAAACAATTCATAATTTTAAACTTAAGGGATTTGACTCTTATTAAAGATATCAGAGCAAAGCTGCAAAATAAGGAAGTCGAATTCAAATCCTACTTCGAAAACAGTATGGACGCTGTAATGATAACTTCAACTGACGGGAGTATAATTTCCGTTAATCCGGCTGCCTGTCAGATCTTCAAAATGAGTGAAAATGAAATTATCAGTAAATGTATAAGCGATTTAATTGATAAAAAAGACCTTCGAACGGCTGACTATTTTGAGGAAAGGAGAAGACAAAGAAAAGCATTTGGCGAACTGCGATTTGTAAAAAGTGATGGTACAATCTTTGATGCTGAAGTCTCATCAGCAGTGTATTTTGATTCAAATAACAATGAAAGAACAAATTTAATAATACATGACATTACAAACAGAATAGAATTATTAAAACTACTGACTGAAAGTGAATACAAATTCAGATCGGCTTTAAGTAATTCTCATGTAACTGTTTTCAGTCAGGATGAAAGCTTGAAATATACCTGGATATACAACCCACCCGTGTTTTTCCGTGTATCAGATATAATTGGTAAAACGGATTTTGAATTATTGAAATACAAAGATGCAAAAAAACTGATAGGTTTCAAACAAAATGTTTTAAAAAATGGAATTTCTCAAAAAGATATTTTCAGATTAAATTTTGGAGATAATGACTATTATTTCGAGATTACCGCTATACCTCGTAAAGATAATTCAAACCGGATTGTTGGTATATTCTGTACAGCAGTTGATATTACCGGTTTGAAATTATCAGAAATACGATTGGAAGAGAGCGAAGGTAGATTCAGAGCATTGCTTGAGTCCTCAAATAGTCTGATTTGGGAAACCGACAGAGATGGAGTTTATACATTTATAAGTCCTCATGTAGAAAGATTTCTCGGCTATCAATGTGACTATGTTTTAGGCAAGTCTCCCTTTTATTTTTCTCCTGAAAGTGATCGGGAATCAAATATTAAAGATTCAGAAATAATTGTTAAAACTCAAAAACCATTTTATAATTATATGAACAGGATGTTGCATTCCAATGGTAAAATTATTATATGTGAAACAAGTGGTGTACCAATTTTCGACCAAGAATCTATTCTAATTGGCTACAGAGGATTAACAACGGATGTAACAGAAAGAGAGGAAGCTGTTGAAAAATTGATTGAAAGTGAAAGCCGCTTTAGAAGTATGTTTCATAACAGCCTTTCCGTAATGTTTGTAATTGACCCAGAAAATGGGCAAATTGTTGATGTAAATAATGCAGCTGTTGATTTCTATGGCTGGAGCAGAGATGAAATGCTAAGTATGAATATTGCTGAAATAAACACTTTAAGCTTGGAGGAAGTAAAGTCGGCAATGGATAAAGCCAAAGCACAATCACAGGTTTACTTTGAATTTAAGCATAAAAAGGCAAATGGAACAATATCGGATGTTGAAGTATTCACCAGTAAAGTTGTTTATAAAGATAAAATAGTTTTACATTCAATAATTCATGATATTAGTTTGAGGAAAAAAGCCGAGAAGAATTTAAAATTAAATTCTGACAGATTAGAAAGTTTGGTTAATATATATAATTACAAGTCGAACAATGTTCAGGATTTATTGGACTATGCTTTAAATGAAGCAATCAGTATCACTTCAAGCAAAATTGGCTATATATATTTTTATGATGAATCAAAACAAGAATTCATTCTCAATTCCTGGTCCAAAGAAGTAATGAATGAATGCAGAGTTGTAAATCCGCAAACCTGCTATGAATTAGATAAAACAGGAATTTGGGGCGAAGCCGTCAGGCAGGGTAAAGATATAATAATGAATGATTTTCAGGCTTATGATGCACTGAAAAAAGGGTATCCTGAAGGACATGTAAAACTTGAAAAATATCTCACCATACCGATATTTGACAACAATGAAATAGTGGCTGTAGTTGGAGTTGCAAATAAAGACAACAATTATGATGAAACAGATATACTTCAGCTCAAACTTTTGATGAACAGCGTTTGGAGAATTGTTAAAAGGCAGGAAGCTGAAGAGAAAACAAAACTTCTTACACGGGCAGTAGAGCAAAGTCCGGTTAGTATTACTATTACTTCATCTGATGGAGCTATTCAATATATCAATCCGGTTGGTGTATTAAATTCCGGTTATGATGAAAGTGAGTTAATTGGAAATAATCCAAGAATTTTAAAATCAGGAAATCACAGCAAAGAATTTTATAAAGCACTTTGGCAAACTATTAAATCAGGCAATGATTGGAATGGTGAAATTTACAATAGAAGAAAAAATGGGACATATTATTGGGTTAAGTGTTTGATATCGCCTATTTTTAATGATAACAATGAAATCATTCATTATATTGCTGTAAAAGAGGACATTACTGAGAAAAAAGAACGTATCGAAGAAATAATAAAAGCAAAAGAAAAAGCTGAAGAAAGCGATAGGCTGAAAACATACTTTCTAGGAAATCTCAGCCATGAACTTAGAACACCGATGAATGGCATACTTGGTTTTTCAAAATTACTTAAAGATTCAGACAGTCTCGAAGATGTAGCGGAAATATCAGGTATTATTAATATTAGTGCAGCACGACTATTAGATACTATGAACAATCTGATAGAGCTTTCAAGACTGGAAGCCGGTGATTTTGAGCTGAAAAATGAATTGATTATGCCTGCCTCTGAAGTAAATGATGCAATTTCAAAGAACTATACCGAGGCAAAATCTAAAGGTATTGAAATTTTATTTGATAATCAAGTATATGTCTTTGAATGTGAGATTATTGCTGTTGCATTTAGAAATATATGCAATAATCTTGTCAGCAATGCAGTGAAATTTACGAATGAAGGAAGTGTTCAGATAACTCTAAGTATTACAAAAGAAACAAATTATGATACATTGATTCTGGAAGTAAAGGATACAGGCATTGGCATTAATGAATCACAAATGGAAAATATATTTGTTCGTTTTCGTCAGGGAGATGAAGGATTAAGCAGGGGCTATGAAGGATTGGGTCTCGGACTGGCGCTAACCAAAAAATATGTTGATATTCTTAACGGATATATATTTGTTGAAAGCAGAGTCAATTTCGGCAGCACATTTAAAGTCATAATTCCGATTATCGATAAAAGTAAAAACAATTATGATGACTTGAAGATAATTGAACATTTTAATAAAAATATCAAAAAAATGAGTAACAAAAAAAGTCTGCTCCTTGTTGAAGATAACAGTATAACAATCAAATTGGTTGAACAATTGTTGCAGCACTCAATAAATGTTGTATCTGCAATTAATCGTGAAGATGCTATCCTTCAAGTCAAAAATCACAAATTTGATATAATTCTAATGGATATTCATTTGGGTGGTTCCATGGATGGATTTGAAATTGCTTCGGAAATCAGACAAATTAATGAATATTCAACCATACCAATCATTGCACTTACAGCTTTTTCAAATGATGGAGAAAATAAGAGAAAAATTGATGCTTTAATGAATGGTTGTATAACCAAGCCATTTTCTAAAAAGGATTTACTTGACTCAATCAGAAAATTTACAGAAATATAAAAAGAAATCATATGAACGCACCTAAAATATTAATTGTGGATGATCAGGACATTAATTTAATTCTAATCAAAAAAAATTTGAAAGAATTAGAACTGGATATTATTGCCGCAACCTCAGGTTATGAAGCTATCGAAATACTGAAGAGTGTAAGTGATATTGAATTGATATTAATGGACATTCACATGAGTGGCTTGAATGGCTTTGAAACAGTCAAAATAATAAAAGAAAACGTGCAATTGGCAGATATTCCTGTTATATTTGTAACTGCCTACTATGACCAAGCTGATTATATTAAGCAAGGTTATAACTTAGGAGCTTATGATTATATTATAAAGCCATTCGATAAAAATACTCTGATTGGTAAAGTCCGGTTATACTTATCCCTCGTCCGGGAACAAAAGATTAACAAGGTTCAATCAGCTAAACTAAAGGATATGAACCGTTCATTGAATATTCTCAATGAATGTAATACAGCACTTGTATATGCAGAAAGCGAAAATGAAATATTTAATGCCTTTACTTCAATAATTGTGGATAAAGCAGGTTATCCGCTTGTCTGGATTGGAAAGCTGATTGATAGTGAAGAAAACAAAGTTAAAATTAAGTTAATATCTTACACATCTAAAGAACCTATTGGAACTTCTACATTGTCAAACTCACTTTCAGAACCTTTTGAATGTATTTGCATAAATTCTTCTGTAGCCGATAAAGATAACCTCTCAATATCGGAATGTATGAAGAAGTGCGATATATCAAAAAATTTCCGGAAATATTCAAATCACAGAATTCTTACTATGAGATTTGGTAAACATCATTTTTCTCAGTTTGTTATAAATATATATGTACCTGATGATAATATTCTCAGTGAAAACGAAATGGAGCTTCTAAACTCAATATCTCAAAGTTTAGTTTATGGACAGTCTGCATTATCTGACAAATTTGACAGAAAAAAATATCAACAGGAATTATTCAGGGAAAAAGAGGAATTGAGCACAACCTTAAATAGCATTACTGACGGTGTGATATTTTTTCAGCCCAATGGAAAAATTATGTATTTCAATAACGCTGCTACCGAAATACTTGAAATTAAGCCAGACTCATTTAAGGAATTATTGATATTCGATTTATTTGAAGTTGAGGGAGAATCAGGATTATTCAATCCGATTGATATGATTCAAAATTCAGATACAGGAGATATAAAGTTTCAGATAAATATTTTATCTAAGTCAGGTAAGAAACTCATATTGTCAGGCAAAATGGCAGAGATTAAATCAAATGACAAATATTTATCCGGAATAACTATGTTTTTTCAGGATATAACAGAGCAAACCCGACTTTCCAATGAGCTTTCGCTTGCCCAAAAAATGGAATCGGTAGGAAGGCTTGCATCAGGCATAGCACACGAAATCAATACTCCACTTCAATTTATCGGTGATAATAATTACTTTCTAAATGATGCTTCTGAATCCTTAACTAAGTATTTAAATCATGTTGACAATGAATTAAAAAAATTGAAAACCACTGACATTTGCAAGGTTTTAATAAGTAATATTCAGGAAATTAAAAACGATTTGAACATAGAATTTCTTTTAAGTGAAATCAAAAATGCTGTAAAAAGCAATCTCGATGGAATCCAAAGGGTTTCAAAAATTGTAATGGCTATGAAAAATTTTGCACACCCATCGGAAAAGCAAAAAATACTTTCAGATATCAATAACGCAATTGAGACTACTGCAGTTATATCAAATAATGAATGGAAATACGACTGCGATTTAGTCCTCGAACTTGAACCGGAACTTCCACATATTTATGCTGTCTTTGATGAAATTAATCAAGTACTTTTAAATATGATTATTAATTCAGTACATGCTATACAGGAAAAAGAAAAATCGTTAGAAACCGGAAAAAAAGGGCGAATATCAATAAGGACAAGTAGTGATGAAGATTTTGTAAAGATAGAGATAACAGATTCGGGTACAGGAATTTCCAAAGAAAATATCACTAAAATATTTGACCCATTTTTCACTACTAAACCTGTTGGTAAAGGTACAGGTCAGGGTCTGCCAATTGTTCATGATATAATCGTAAACAAACACAAAGGAAGACTTAGCGTTGAATCCGAATTCGGTGAATTTACTAAATTTACTCTACAATTACCGAGGTAATTTATGTCACTAAGAATATTATTTGTTGATGATGATCAGGATGTTATTAATGGATACCGTCGAATTTATTACAAATTTAAAAGTGAATGGGATATGTTTTTTGCTTTAAGCGGAAGACAAGCAATTGAAATCATTAATAAAGAGAAAATCAATGTCATAGTATCGGATATGCGTATGCCCGGTATGGATGGTGACGAACTTTTGAAGGAAATTCAGAAAACACATCCGCAGATACTCAGGATAATCCTTTCAGGTCATCAGGATGAAATAAAAATTATAAGGAGTCTAAGTTCGGCTCATCAATTTTTAATTAAACCATGTACACCCGAGGATTTAAAAGCTGCTATCGTAAACGCTTATGCGTTGAGAAATCTGTTAGAAGATAAAAAAGTAATTAATTTGATAAACGGGCTTGGTAAAGTACCCTCCCTTCCTGACATTTACATAAAACTGGAAAATGAACTAAATAAACCTGATGTTTCTTTTCAAAATATTGAAGAAATAATTCTGAAAGACCCTGCAATTACTGCGAAAATATTACAGGTTGTTAACTCAGGTTTTTTCGGTATTCCAAGGAAAATTTCAAATCTAATGGATGCGCTAAATCTTCTTGGTACAAATCTGGTAAAGTCCATAATTTTATATCTTGAAACTTTTTCAGATAATCATTTTGATGATAAGGCAGCAAAATTTATAAACGAGATTGGTAAACACAGCCTTAGAGTTGCTGAAATCACCAGAATAATATGTAAAAAAGAACATATTCCAAAAACAATTTCCGATGATATTTTCATTTGTGGAATTCTGCATGATATAGGCAAATTGATTCTGATTAATTTTGAAAACTATATCGAAGCGATTGACCATAAAAGTAATTCATCACTCAGCATAAGTCAAGCCGAAACTGAGCTTTTTGGGTATAATCACAGCGGTGTTGGTGCTTATCTCTTGGGAATTTGGGGATTGCATAAGGATATCATTCAGGCTGTGGCTTTTCATCATAATCCTGATGATTTAATCTACCATAAAGATTGTATGATAGATATACTACATATAGCAAATGGACTTGCGTATTATAAATTTAAGGATTTTGATATTGATAAAATTGATTTTGATAAGGAATATGTTCTTAGTAAATATTCTGAAGGAAAAATTAGAAAATGGTGGTTAGACATTAATTTGGAAAGTTGAAATGAAAAAACGAAGCAAAATACTGTTAGTTGATGATGAACCGGATGTCTTATTGGCTTATCAAAGGAATTTATTTAAATTATACAATGTTTCAATTGCCGGTTCTGGTGATGAAGCAATTAGAATCATTGAAGATGAAGGACCATTTTCTGTTATTCTAAGTGATTTCAATATGCCTGGCATGAATGGAATTAATCTGCTTACTCAAGTAAAGGAAATAAGCCCTGATTCATCGAGACTAATAATTACAGGTTACGCCGATGTTAATGTTGCAATTAAATCTGTCAACGATGGAAAAGTATTCAGATTCCTTACTAAGCCTATATCCATGGATAACTTGATTGAAGTAATTAACTCTGCTGATGAGCAATACCGACTTGTTACAGCCGAGAAAGAATTGCTTGACAAGACATTGAAAGGAAGTATCAAAATTCTGATTGACCTCATAAGTATAACTAAACCCGAGATATTTGCATTATCCAATCAATTCAGAATTACTGCCAAAAGACTCTCTAAATTTTTAAAAGGGATAAATCCGTGGGAAGTCGAAATTGCTGCTTTGTTGTCTGAAATAGGTGCAATTTTGATTCCTGGTGCTGATAAAATTGAGAATGATTCATATACGGTTTCTAAATCAGACTCCCATAATAATGATGAACTTAATAGAATTCCTCAACTTTCAGCAGATATACTGAAAAATATTCCAAGACTCGAGGAAATTGCTAATGCTATAAAATATCAAAATTACGAGTACACTTATAAGAAGGGGCTGAATCAGGAGTTCTACAAGAATGATATTCCAATAATTTCCAGAATAATTAAAATTGTCAAAGATTATACACTAAATAGTAAAAAATCAGGCAACTCTGACTATGCGTATAATCAATTACTTATAAATAAAAGTGCTTACGACCCGGAAATACTCAGCAAAATGGTAGATGTAATTGTTGCTGAAAGTAAAATTAAAAAGACTACTGTCAACATTTGTAATTTAGTTCCCGGTATGGTAACTGCCGAAAACATTGAAAGTGATACCGGACTGGTGCTGATCTCCAAAGATCGGGAACTTAGCGAAGTAACAATTGAGAAACTTAACATGCTATCAAAAAGGCTTACTATCGTTGAACCTATTTTTATTGTCAGTGAATAAAAGGATTTATTTAAATGAAAACATCTTATGTTATTCTCGTATTATTTTTGATTTCAAATCTGAATTTAATCTCAGAAACAAATAGTATTGAGTTCAGCAAATCTGATTTACCTGTTCAAAATACGGTATTTACGGAATTGGGAGCTGAGGTGACTGATGGTGATGTAATTTTATATTTTTCTCCAGCTACTTCGATTGCACTGAATAATCCGTCTTATAAATTAGACTCAGCCAATATAAAAATTGGTTCGACACGTGGAATATTGAAATGGAAACCTTTTGACGGCTTAACTATGGTTGGTCAGGTATTTGGTTCTGTCATCGGCACTGCATTTGGTACTCTTGCTTCCCTGGGAATAATCGCTGTGTTGGACAGGGGATTTGGTATGGATTATTATTCAGGTGAACAAGGACTTTTAGGAATAGTATTAGGGTTTTTAGGAGGTGTTGCAATTGGCTCACCTACGGGTATTTGGATTGCCGGAAAAGCTTTTGGAGGCAATGGAAGTTACGGTTTGACTTTGCTTAGTGGTATTATAGGTACCGGAATATGGATAGGAACTGGTTTGGGTGCTTATAATTTCAATTTGCCGGTTTTAGCTCTAACAAATATGGTATTACCAATTATAGTATATCATTCTACAGCAAGTCCTGTTTATAACAAGTCCAGCCAATCTGTTGACCTTAATATAAACTGTACAAGCTATAGTTTGATGCCAATAAATATAACAAGAATGGAAATATTAAAAATAAACTTCTGAAATATTATGATATATCACTTTTTTTTCTTATTTTTGTAATAATGTATTTTATTAATAATTCTTAATTTTAAAATGAAAAAGTTTATAGCAATTATTGGGCTATTCACAGCCTTACAAATTAGTTTACTTTCAAAGGAAACTTCGGAAGAAGTTCAGTTCAACCAGTATTATGATGCAATTCCAAATGTAAGTTCCTGCACTCCCGGAATTCTTAAACAAAGTGTCATCGAAGAAGTTCTTGATAAAGTCAATCATATTCGTAGTCTTCATAAACTAAAACCGGTTTCTTATGAAATGGCAGGTCAGCAGATGTCAATGGAAGGTTGCCTCAATATGGTGGCAAGCGGTCAGGGGGGGCATATTGATAATCCATCAACACCATGCTACACGCCGGGTGGTGGCGAAGCACGTATGAAATCAAATATTGAATACGGCGGTGGTGCTTCAACTCCAATTAATTCAATAATAGGTTGGCTTATTGATGATCACAATGCTGATAAAGAGCGTGAATATATGGTTGGTCACCGACGTGCCATACTTAATCCATTTTTGACTAAGTTTTCTTTCGGCAGAGCTGACGGGACTCCTGTTTCTGGTGGATTCTTCTCATCATCACTGTTTCTTTATCAGGATTTCACTAACGGCAATCATAACGGTGGAGAGCTTGATTACATTGCTTATCCTTATGAATATTATCCTCCAAGTTATGTAAATAAATCTTTCTATTTATCATTTAATGCTATTAGTAATCCATCAAATTTATGGGCAAACCAGAATGTTACTTATGCAAATACTTCAGTAACAATGACTGACGAAAATGGAAATA
This sequence comes from Ignavibacteriota bacterium, assembly GCA_019637995.1. Classification (NCBI taxonomy): domain Bacteria; kingdom Pseudomonadati; phylum Ignavibacteriota; species Ignavibacteriota bacterium. The sequence continues at coordinate 509,861 of JAHBUQ010000001.1, read as the reverse complement.
CTGTTAATGTCCATTCAGTTAAAAATGATAATGAAGGATGGGGAAGTTATCCAAACAACCTAAGCTGGAAAGCAGATGGTTTGGTTGATAATGTAAGATATAACGTTTCAATCAAAAATGTTTCAGTAAACGGATCTCCAAGAGATTATTCTTATTGGTTCAAGCTTACCAATATCAATCATACACAGCCACCAACGGCACCTACTCTGGAAGTACCTGCAAATTTAGCTACTGGAGTAAGATTAAGTAATGCTTTCAAATGGTCTTTAACTCAAAATACGAGCAGGTATCACCTCCAGGCAGCTGAAGACGCAGCCTTTACAAAGATAGTAATCAACAAGGAAGGATTATCAACTAATGGTTATGTACCAAACGAACTTGATTACGAGTCAACTTATTACTGGAGAGTTGCATCATCAAACGACGCAGGCAAATCACCATGGTCGCAGGTATTTTCATTCACTACTACCTCACCTACACCAGACAGACCGTATCTTGCAGGTCCTGCAAATAATGCCGTAACAAACACTACTACTCCTACCCTATTCTGGACATCCGTACCCGGTGCTGAAACATATTCTTTACAGGTTTCGAGAGATGACACTTTCGAAGGGTTTGCTGTGAGATACACAAAATCAAATCTTACTGATACCTTCGATGTTATTCCGGTTGCAAGACTAAATAATGAAACTGATTACTGGTGGAGAGTAAAATCAGTAAATGCAGGTGGAGAAAGTACTTATACTCCAAGCTGGAAATTCAATACAGGCATACCACTTCCGGCACCAACTCTCACAGGACCTTCTGATGGTATAGAAACTAATCTCACTCCTACACTCACATGGAATGTCGTTCCGGGTGCCACCAGTTATAATATTCAATTAGCAGAGAGAATAGGTTTTGACCATGGTTTGATTGTAAATGAAACGAAATGGGAAGACGTTAACTTCACTGTTCCAAGCGGCTTGCTGACTGATGGCAAGACTTACTACTGGAAAGTCAGGGCTAATTCAAGTTCAGGCTCAGGTCCTTTCTCAGACCCTTTGAGCTTTGTTGCCAAAGACGGCACAAGTGTATCCGACTTGACATTAGACTCTGATTTGAGAGTATTTCCAAATCCTACAAATGGTAATTTTAATATTATACTCAATAATTCCGAGATAATCAATTCAGTAATTATCCGCGATGCATTAGGTAATGAAATTCTTAGAATGAATGATGTAAAGGATAATAATCTTAATATTAACCTCAAACAAGCATCAACAGGAATTTATTTCATTACTGTATTTACAGATTCAAAAGCGTATTCTGCCAAAGTATCAATTTTGAGATAATAATGCAATTTTAAATTCAAATAGGGCTGTCTTATCTGGCAGCCTTATTGTAAAGAGAACTCTTAATTGAGACATGTCCAGATATGGAATTGACGTTTCGCATCTGCCCGCAGGCGTGTAATTTATTCTGATTGGCGATACAAGTGGAAAATATGTGAGTATGTAATGTTATTATAATTATTATTATTTCATTTTTTGAGCAGTCTAATATAAAGTTAACTGATATTCGTTATTTGGTTTAAAATTAGAAAATATTGTAATAATTTATGAGGGTTTTATGATTTGCAGCAAAAATCTCCTGAAATTCACAATTGCTTTAATAGCATTTGTAGTCTTCATTCCTAACATTTCTTATTCTCAATATGGTGCTCCGTTTCTCAACTTCCCTCCTTCAGCCCGAATAAATGCTATGGGTAATGCCGGAGTAGCTGCAAATATTGACCCAACTTTCTCATTCCTTGTTAATCCGGCTCATGTTGCTTCAGATATTGAAAAAAGTAATATCAATATCGGGATTATGCCCTCGAATGTGAATAGTTATAGTATTTTTGATTATGCTTCATATACTTTGAATATCGGTTACAATTTCAATCCGGACGGAAAATCTTTGCCACTATCAATAGGACTTGGCTACTCAGGTAATGGTGTAGATTTGGGAGAATTTACTCTAACAAGTTCGGACGGTAAAGTTCTCGGGAGATTTTGTTCTTATGAAAGTGCCAATGTATTATCGGTTGGTGCCTTTTTGGATTATGGTGTCCGATTTGGATTGGGTTTGAGCTATAAAAGTATAAGTACAAAATTTAAGGAAATAACAAGCACAACTTCGTTTAATTATAATGCTTCCGCTTTTGATATTGGTGCAATTTGTCAAATTCCAATTTTAAATTCTTCAATTTTTACCAGTACAGACAATTTTATTCTTGATTTGAATTTAGGACTGTCCCTAAACAATATTGGTAATGAAATTTCTTCCTTTGGAGAGGAAGTTGAGCCGTTGCCCAGAACTGCAAGTTTCGGATATGATATCAGTGCAAAATACATAAGAGATTTTTCAGATGTGAAAATTAAAATATTCACTCTTAATTTCTCCGCTGAACTTAGAGACTATTCAGTGGATTATGATTCAATAGGCATTTTTAATTACGTCGCACCGTTTTCTCATTCCAGACCTGTAGAAAACCTGTTAATGCTTAATCCAAATCATCCTGTCGTAGTAAATTACGGACTTTATGCAACGATATTCGAAACTTTTCATATTGCAATCGGGCAAAGTAAAAGCGTTACATATTATCAGGACAATTTTACAGATAATTACGGATATGGTATATCCTTAGACGGACTTATGAAATATCTTAGCAACAAGGTATCAGGTGGTTTTGCGAATTTTATAACTAATCATTTAAGTTTAGGATATAATTACAGCTATTCATCTTACAATAACTATGTTGATTTTTCTTATAATACGATTTATCTTACATTCAAAGGGCTGAATGTTTTTTAATGGTTTCTTACCTTAGAGTTACAATCATGGATTCAGAATTTAATAAAATGAAGCAAAAAGTTGTAACAAATATTACAAAAGAATAATCGCCACAGGAAATTCTTTTGTATGGTTCTTATGCAAAAGGTTCAAATACTGTGGATTCAGATATAGATTTAGCAGTAATATTCAATTCAATCGAGGATTAATATTTTGAAACAGCATCAAATATTTTTCAAATAGCATCAACAATAGATTCAAGGATTGAAACTGTTTTATTGATTAAGACACACGATAAAAGTGGATTCATTGAGCATGTTAAAAATTACGGTATAACACTTTATAAGAATTGAGGAAAATTGCTGATTATAGCAATGAAATTACGAGAATAATCAGAACAATATAATTATTGGTAGAATTTAATACTTCTGACTTTAAACCAATCTTCTTGAAACACACTCCTGCGGATGGATTTGAAATGCAAATTCTTTTCGCTTTGGAGAATAAATAAAACCATATATTTCACGGGTATCAACTGTAAAAAAGGATAATTTACAATTGTTGAGATATTTGTTATAGAGGAGTCATCGAAATTATAATATATTAATAAAATGTCTTTTATTGAGTCATACATATATTCAATTATCAAAATTATATAAGTTATTTAAAAATAGTGTTAGATATATGAAAAAAGCCTTATTAATAAAGATTCTTATTCTCATGAATATTCAATTATCGGCTAATGATATAATCATTTTAAATCATACAAAATCAATCAGAGAATGTGTTGGAAATTCTGTATTAATTTCGGTTTCTGCATATTCTAAATCTGGTAATACTATATCTTTTCAATGGTTTAAAGATTCAAAAATTTTAAATGATGAAATTTCCCCTATATTAGAATTACCCTCCTTGAAGCACAATCAGTCGGGAACATACTATTGTCAAATAACTAATGGCGTGAATGACACAATTCTCACTGACCCGGCAACTATTTATGCTTTATTACCTACTTCAATAACAAAAGAACCTGAAGATGTTAAAGTAGGTTTAGAAAATGAAACCGTAACACTTGAATTTGATGCACATGTTAGTGGTTTGGGAATTGTAGATGCAGTTAGAAATGGAGAATATGTTAAAATTCAATGGTTTAGAGTAGATAATGGTATAAATACTAAATTGCATAATAATGATATTTATGATGGAGTAAATAGCAATATTTTAAGTATAAATACTAATAATCTACAAAAAAATGGATTGTATTTTGCTGAAATTGAGGGCAAATGCAATAAAGAAGAAACAAAAACAGTAAATGTAATTAAAGAAATCAATTTATTAGCTATTTCAATTTCCGGATTTGAAGCTTGCGAAGGAAACTATGAGTCATTAAAATCTTTTATATCTAATCCAAATAACTACAACCTTGAATATCAATGGTATAAAGATGGAAAACCGATTCAAGAAAAAGAAAATTTTAAAGGTATTTTTTCCGATGAACTCAAATTTGAACCAATTTACTATAGCGACACCGGTAAGTATAAATTAAAAGTAACAATCAAAGGAACAAAATTCTCTGAATTTTCAAATGAAGTATTCATAAAAGTAGGCAATGAACCTGTTTTTGTTTGTTTAAGAATGGATACGTTAATTGACGTACATACTCCTGAATACTTTAGTGGCAAAGTTGAAAATTCAATATGGATTAATATTTTTTATAAGTCAAATGCAAAACCAATTTATTTTGAAATTTTTAAAAACGGTCAACTAATTGCTTCAAGACATTCAGACTCCTCTGTATTTAGTTTGGGCAATATTTCTTATCTTGAATGTTTGTTTAACAATAAATTCATCCCAAACAAAAAAGACTCATCAAGTTACTACGTCATTGCATACAATGATTGTGGTATTGCATACTCTGATACAATCAGTTTGATGGCTCAATCATTATGTGACCCATTTAATCAATTTCATAAATTATGCTTGAATGAACCAATTTCAATATTTTTAGACTACCAACCTAAAATCCCATTGAATGAGTTGAAAATAGTCTGGGAGAGCAATAAAGACAGCCATTTTAATTTTGAAACTCCCCATGAAAGTTTGTACTATACTGCGACAAAAGACAGATTAGAATTGACTGACTTAAAATTTTTGGATGAATGGAGGAACAACGCATCTGTTTCATACTTTGATTTAAGGTATCGGGTTCATAGATCGAAAGATGGCATTGGCTTGTTGAACTATGACGAATTTTGCTGTTTTTATCTCAAAATTGCAGATATACCAAATATAAAAATCCAACCAAATGATAAAACATTAATATTTGATAGCCAAGATACTGTTTTTCAAATAACCTTCGATAATGATTTTGATAAAAATATTGAAGTAGAATTGTATTTCTTTACTTCAATATTAAATACACCTAAGTTAATTGATGTAGGGATTCCCCAGATAGGTAAGTTATATAATCATATCAAAAAGGTTAATTATGAAGATGCCGGTTATTATTATGCTGTTTCAAGATATAGCATAACTAATGATTCAATAATTTGCAATGTTACAATTACAGACACAATAAAACTAACTGTAATCCCAAAAGGAATAGTAACAGGAGTTAATGAATTAAATTTCAGATTTTCTATTTTGCCAAATCCTGCAAATGATTACATCTTAATCAATTTAAGCAAGAATAGTATTCAGCCCATTGCTGAAGATAAGGTGCAAGTCTTTGATTTGTTGGGGTTAGAAAAAATATCAGAATTAATTCCTCCTATGACTTCTACCCATTTATTGAATGTAGAGAGGTTGCCGGTTGGTGTTTATTTCATCAGATTAGGCACTCAAGTTGAGAAATTTGTGAAGATATAGCATAAATAACCTTCCGAAGGTTTTATGAATATGATTCAATCAAAAGGAATCATTCGGTTTTTTCAATTTCAATTTCAAAGTCATAAAAAATAATACTTTCTACTTCAAATTGAAATAATGTTCCTGAAAAAGCTTTGGGCATAACAGGATGAACTCTTGCATTATTATATTTATTCTGAGAAGTCTGTTTATACTTGGCTTTGTAAGTTAACCTTTTTTCAAATTGGTTAGTTACATACATATTAGATGTTTTCTTATTACTTGAATTGTTACTAAAAAGTGATAAACCTATTGTATTTGGTGAGTGTTTTTTATTATCCACACGTTTATAACTAATTATCTTGTTATCAACAACTTCGGCATCAATGTAAATTTCTTCACCAGAAAATATTTTTATTGATTTTTCATATATGTATTGATTTTCAACTTTTGATACATTGTATATCTCTTGGGAGACTGTGCACCCCATTAATAAAATAAGGAAAAAGAATTTTTTCATAATCAACTCCTTAAAATGCAGTACATTCATTGTACCAAAAAATATTATTTAAAAGTATTTACAAAATTGTTTTCATAATTTGTGTAATTTAAATAAAAATTTCCTGATTTACAAAAAAAGCCCAACACTTATTTGTATCGGGCTTTGAAAATATTAGAAATTTTTTTAAATATTCACTGCTTCGCCATAGGCTTGTGCTGCAGCTTCCATAACTGCTTCACTCAATGTCGGGTGAGCATGAATAGTTTTGAATATGGTTTCAGCAGTTGCCTCAAGGTTTATTGCCAAGCCCATCTCTGCAATCATTTCGGTTACATCAGGACCAATCATGTGGGCACCCAAAACTTCACCAAATTTTGCATCAAATACTAATTTGACAAAACCCTTAGCTTCGCCGATACCGTGGGCTTTTCCACTTGCAAGGAATGGGAATTTGCCGACTTTTACTTCGTGACCGGCAGCTTTTGCTTTCTCTTCTGTCATACCGACACTCGCAACCTGCGGATTGCAATATGTACAGCCCGGAATTGTATTATAATTAATTCCTTTAGGATGATGTCCGGCAATAAATTCTGCACAAACAACAGCTTCAGCAGATGCTTTATGAGCAAGCCATGGAGCACCGGCAACATCACCGATTGAGTATATACCCTCGACATTTGTACGGCAAAACTCATCAATTTTGATGAATCCTTTTTCCATTTTAATGCCTAAGTCTTCCAAACCGATATTTTCAATATTTGCCTGAATTCCAATTGCATTTAATGCCATATCAGCTTTTAGTACTTCTGTTTTGCCATTGGTTTCGATAGTTACCTCTACTCCATCTTTAACAGCTTTTGCAGATTTAACCATAGATTTGGTTTTAATTTCAATCTTTGATTTTCGGAAATGACGCTCTAATTCTTTAGAAACTTCCACATCTTCGATTGGGAGGATTCTGTCCATATACTCTACGATTGTTACCTGTGCTCCGAAAGCATTGAAAAAATATGCAAATTCAACACCGATAGCACCTGCACCCATTACAATAATAGATTTGGGCAAGGTTGTGCCTAATAATGCCTCTGTACTTGTAATAATTTTCTTGTGGTCAACTTCTATTCCCGGAAAAATACGGGGGCGAGCACCTGTAGCGATAATAATATTTTTAGCAGTGATTGTATCAGTAACTTTTCCATCTTTATCAGTTACTTCGACTGTTTTATCTTTCTTGACTTTTCCCCATCCGACAACTGTTTCAACTTTGTATTTTTTGAATAATGATGTTACACCTTTAGACATTTGCCCTGCAACTTTACGTGAGCGCCCTATTACATCGGGATAATTAACCTTTAAATTATCAAAAGAGAATCCAAACTCATTTGCATGTCCCATAAAATGAGCATACTCAGCACTTTTGAGTAATGCTTTTGTCGGAATACATCCGATATTTAAACAAACTCCGCCAATTTCTGCACGCTCCACACAAATTGCTTTCAATCCTAACTGAGATGCACGGATAGCCGCAACATAACCACCGGGTCCCGAGCCTATAACAACAACATCACATTGATGATTAGCCATTTTATTTCCTTAATTTTCAAACTATTTTTAATACAAAAATATTAAAACGTTACTTTTTATAATAAATTGTTAATTAAGATTAAAAAATTAGTAAAAAAGGTGTGTCCAAATTGTCTAGAAGAAGAGCTTAAATATGCTTTATAATGCTTGAAATTGCTTCAGGGCGTGTGTGAGTAAAAATTCATGAAAATAAAAGATGAATACTATAAAAAAAGGGCTGCGATTGATTTCACAGCCTTTCGTTAATTTGTGTACCGGGAGAGGGATTTGAACCCCCGACACATGGATTATGATTCCATTGCTCTAACCGACTGAGCTACCCCGGCGTTACTTTTTTATTATTGCAACCAAAAAAGAATACAAATATAATTCTTTTTTAATTATTGGGCAAAATATTTTTTAAATAATTCATTATTTCTTTACAAAAATACCATCCAGTTGCATAGCAAAGCCGGTTTTGGGGTCGTTCCATCCTGGTTCGATTGTAGCAATACGATATCCGATTTCATCCATATAGTTAATAATTTCCAAAATTGTTTTCTCCCCCTGATATAGCTCAATAAGCGACATTTCGAGCTGAAATCCGACTATCTGATCAAGCACTTTTCCGGCACCTTGAACCACCTGAAGTTCGAATCCCTGGGTATCAACTTTGACAAAAAAATTATCTTCAGGCTTGCAAATTTCTGCCGCAACTTCATCAAGTCGTTTGATTTCAATTGTTTCGGTTCCAATGTAGTCAGCATCCGGACAAATATCCTGAAGGTTGCTGCCGCTTTTAAGAATTGAAGAGCTTACGGAGTTGGCAGAGATATTTATTTTAGCACTGCTGTTTTCACTACCAAGACCATAATTAAACACAGACCACAAGCCATCACCACTTGATAAATCCTTAAGTTTATCAAAAGCATTTTTTTGCGGCTCGAAGGATAATATTTTACCACGAAATCCATGATGCCTTACAGAATGGCCGTACAAGCCAACATTTGCTCCAACGTCGAAAAGCACATCTACCTCAAGAAAATTTAATATTTTATTTCTTTCCCCGAGATATTTATTCTTTCTCTCAAGATATTTATAAACCGGTCGAGGAAAAGTCTTCTTTAAAGCTAATTTGAAATTTCTTTTTAATGTCATTATTCAGTATTCTTAAGATAATTATTGATTATCTGTGAGTTTTTTTAATTCATCACGAAGTGATGCCGCTTTTTCGTAATTCTCATCTTTAATTGCTTTTTCAAGTTCTAATTGAATATTTTCTAATTTATTTTTAGGCTTCATTCCTGTTCCGGTTTTGGATTCCTGTCTCAAAAACTTCATATCTTCATCCTCAGCAAATTGTTCTCCTGTTTGCGGGTCTTCACCCTGAGGTATCAAGCCGGTTTGATCCAATATGTCGCTCGATACATATATGGGAGCATTGCACCTTACTGCAAGTGCTATTGCATCACTTGGTCTGGCATCGAGTTCAATCCCATGTGTGTCAAATATCAATTTTGCATAAAAAGTACCGTCAACCATGTCATTAATATCAATTTCACTGAGTGTTGCACCAAAACTGTCAATAAAATTTCTCAGAAGATCGTGAGTCATTGGTCTGGGAGGTACTACTCCTTCCATTTCGAGTGCTATTGCTTGTGCTTCGAATGCACCAATAATAATCGGAAGACGGCGGTCACCGTCAACTTCCTTTAAAATCAAAGCATACGCATTGTTACTTGCAGGTGATGCCGATAATCCTAAAACTATAAGTTGTACTTTTTCCATTTCTAACTTTTCAATTTATTTAATTATTTTAATTGTAATATGACTTACTTCTATTGATATTATTTTGATTTTAACGTTAATTATGCTTGATCAGATTTTAACAAATTTTCTAACAGCATTTCCAATTTTAATAAAATAAACACCTTGTGAGTATTTTGATACATCAATTTTTAAATTTGATGAATTTATATTCGTAATATTTTGAATTTCAATTCCGTGTAAATTATAAATTGTAATATTTTGATTTAATATATTGTTAGAACTTTCAAAATTAATTTTCAGAAATTCACCTGTTGGATTTGGAAATACTTTAATATTATTTTGAAATTCATGAGAAATCGAACTTAACTCATTTCCAGATGCAATTTTATAAATGCTCCCTGTAAATGTACTCACCCAGTAGTTGCCGTCTTCTTTATCAATGTCAATTCCTCTTGCATTCATAACCCCTGTGGATTCTACGAGTGGAATGCTCTCATAAACCTGATTATATGGCGAGAATATACTTATTTCGCTTTTAGTTAAGTTCGTATTATTAAAAAAGGTAGAAACCTGATGAATTGTGCCTCCTGAGTAAGTGAAGCACCTCGGACCAAAATCTGCTGTAACAGGATTTTGCAATAAGTATTTTATCTCGAAATCATTATTTAAATTCATCTCGAAGATTCTTTTTTGACCGTCACGCTCACTTATGTATAATTTATTATTATCAAAAGCTAAGCCCATAGGATAAACTGCCGGACTTTGAATTCTCGAAATCAAATTTCCAAGAGTATCAATTATAATTATTTCAGCATCGCTTCCGCTTTCGTCAGACATTTTGTGAAGAAATATTCTATCATCAGTCGAATTCAGAGTTATATCGGTATAGAAACCTGGCACAGGAGAGCTTATTTTTTTTAGTAATTCAAATGTTTTATTGTCATAAAAATACACAATACCGTTGCGATAGTCAACTACTAAAATTCTATTTTTGGTATCACAAACAAGTCCATAACTATTGTACCCAAGTGAATTTTGAAATAAAATTGCTCCCGGATATTTTGGTTTTATTGAAAAAGTTCTTGATATTTTACTTACTCCATTTTTTAATGAAGTGACTTTGAATCTAGCTGAAAAAGTATTAATATCAGGCAGTTTATACTTAATATGATTAGTAAATACTGAATCAGCAACTAAAATCCAGTTTTCGCTCGCGTCATAAGTAAATTCAACTCTTACAGGATATTCAAATCCGAACCATGATAAATCTGCACTTGAGCCACCAATATAGTTTTCTATTCCTGAAGGAGAAACTATCTCAGATTCAGGTATTAGTTGATCCGGAACTTCAATCTCCCAAATTGACCTTCCGTAAGTAGCAGCTCTCAAAGTAAGTTTAGGAAGTAATACTCTATTGTTATGGAATTTCAAGTCCAGAATGGGTGTGCGAGGCAGATTACTTCCGTAAGGCATCCAGTTTTCACCTCCATCTCCGGACATAAATACTCCCACATCTGTACCTGCAAATATAATTGATTCATTTTCCGGATGAAGAAGAATAGAATTAACCGGTACATCCGGTAACATTAAATCTATAGGTCTCCATGAATTACCATAATCCTCCGACTTAAATATATGACGATGCCCATACCCGGAATATGAAACATAAACAATATTTTCATTAAATGATGATGTAGTTATTTCAGTTATGTATTTGCCGGGAAGATTAGATGTATTCAAAGTTTCCCAACTGATTCCTGCATCTGTGGTTCTGATTATATTGCCTACCCTATTTCCTGCATACATAATTCTGCTGTTTAATTTGTTTACTCCTATAGCAGTGAACTGATGATTATATTTTGGTGAAAATTGATAAAAATAATCTCCGTAATTATATGAAACATAAATAGCATTTCTACCTAAATATATATTATGAGTCCTTTCATCAAGAACAAACGGAGAATGCCATGCGCCAATATCATCAGAAGGAAGCCCGTTTCTTAAAAAAGTGAAATTATCATTGCGAATGTTATACCTGAATACATCGCCATAATAAATCTCCCCAAATAAAATATTTTGATCAGAAGGATGAAAAAAGCAATCGAAACCATCTCCACCAACTACCATTTTCCAATTATTTCCCGGATTACCAACTGTACCATGGTCTTGTGTGCCACCGAAATTCTGATTGACTTGTCTTTGGTTTACAGTAAATGCATAAAATTGTGTAATCATCAATCCCTTGTTCATATCCAACCAATTCTGACCGGTATTTGTGGATTTATAAATTCCGCCGTCATTTGCAACATAAACAATATTATTGTTTGAAGGTGCATAAACTGCGTGATGTTGGTCAACATGCATTGTAGAAGGGCTTGTACGATTATTCATTACATCCCAACTTGCACCTCCATTTCTTGTTCTCCATAATTCAATTCCTCCTGCAAGAACAATATCGGGATTATCAGGATGAATAGAAATATAATTATTATAATAACCTTGTGAATTAAAAAATGACTGATTTCCATTTAACACCATAGTCCAGCTTTTACCTTTATTTGTTGACTTAAATACTGCGCCTCGGCTGTCCGCTCTCTCAATCAGGGCATAAAGTATTGATGTATTTTTTGAAAATGCCTGTACTGATACCCGACCGCCAAGCTGAGTCAGACCTTGAGAGCGCTCTAACCAGTTTACTCCACCGTCACTTGAATACATCAGCCCCACAGCATTGACTCCGGCAAATATTTCATTAATATCATTAGGGTTTATACTTAAATCAGTGATATTTCCATCGCATAATTTTTCCCAGGATAATCCTGCATCCGAAGAACGGTAAACTCCACCATTTCTGACGACACCTGCTGCATAAATTATACTTGAGTTCAAAGGGTGGACATATAATTTCGAGAATGCAGCTACCTCAGTGAGCCCAATTTGAAACCAAGAATTGCCGGAGTCGGTAGTTTTATAAATACCATCTCCCAGGTATGGTATGCCACCGCCAATAATCATTTCTCCGGTTGCAGCATACAATATTTCAGGATTGTTGGGATCAATTGAAATCGAACCAAAAGAAGTTGCATCTTCAAAATCGAACATGGGCATCCAGCTTATAGCACCATTTGTACTTTTCCAAATTCCACCGGCAGCTGCACCGATATATAAAATATTCGGGTTTGTCGGATGGACTGCAATTGTTCGGACTCTACCGCCAATATCAAAAGGTCCGATATTTTTCCAATCAGGTTGTGAGGATTGAAGAATATCGAAATATTCTTTGGTAAAATTTTGCATTGACTGAAGTTGTTCATTAGCTCTAATTCTGAAACTTCTATCAACATTTGAAGTATCAAAGCGTCGCTCAAGAAAATCATTATATCTTAAAAGTGGTTTTCCGATTGGACGATATTGCTTAGTTTCATCATCTGAGAATGATAAATTAAAAAATATCAATGATAAAATCAGAACCAATGACAATTTGATATAATTATTATCAGCATTAATAAATTTTATATTATAATTACTTCTTTTCATTTAATTGTTAAACTAATGTTTATTTACTAACAAATTCAGATTAATTATCTAATAGACTTATAAAAAGCTATTTTCTTATAAAAAAAAATCTTACATTTGCTTTTTTAATTTTGAAAATTTGAAATGAAAAATATAAATCCTTTTTTATCGGCTGTTTTAACAGGTGGAATGCTTGCTTTATCATTTCCGCCAATACCATTTTTCTTTCTGTCTTTTCTGGCATTTATCCCTTTATTAATGCAATTTTCGGAGCATGAATATAAAAGAAAATATTTGTTAATTTACATTACTTTCTTTATTTATCATTCAGGTACAAACTGGTGGATAGGAAGCTGGCAGGCTGACAGTGACCCCTACCTTACAGCATCAAGTATAATTCTTGCTTTTGTACACCCATTCTTTTTTATGATTCCCTTTGGCTTATTTTTTATAGTAAAAAAACGAATTTCTCTGAATTGTGCGTTATGGTCTTTTCCATTTTTCTGGACTTTCTTTGAATGGCTTCATAATCTTGGAGAATTTTCATACCCTTGGCTGACGATAGGCAACACTCAGATATTTAATTATTATTGGATTCAATTCATTGATATCACAGGAGTTTGGGGTGCAAGCTTTTTGATTGTTCTTTTCAATGTAATCATAATTCAAATTTTGAGAAATATTGATTTCAATATTTCGATTGATACAATCAGGCAAAGTAAATTTGCACAAAAAATGATTATATCGCTAATTGCAATTATAATTTTACCAATAATTTATGGATTAATTCGGACACAATCTTTCCAACATGAAAAATTAATGATTTCCAATAAAATTGTTTCAGTAGGAATTATTCAGCCTTCAATAAACCCTTGGAGAAAATGGGAAATGAGTGTTGATGAAATGATTAAACAGCATTTTGATATCTGTGATTCATTGATTTTAGCAGGATACAAACCTGATTTGGTGATTTGGAATGAAACTGCAGTCCCTAAATATATAAATGTCAATAATCCATATGACTTAAGATATTTACAGCTTTGGGTGGATAAGAATAATGTTCAGCTCTTTACAGGATTTTCAGAAATTGAATTTTATGATGAAAATACTAAAACAGCTACAGCCAGAAAAGACGACAATCAGGAAGGTGTGTATTACGAGCCTTATAATTCATCAGTACTTATAAAACCAAATTCTGAAGTAGCTCCTGAATCTTATAGAAAAATGAGGCTAACCCCAATGGCTGAGCGTCTCCCCTATGCCGACAAAATAATGTTTATGAAATCATGGTTTGAATGGGGTGTTGGAATTTCTTCATGGGGTATTGGCAAAGAACAGAAAAACCTTAAATTAAATATTGGAGATGATTCTGCTTCATTAGGTCCTATCATTTGTATCGAAAGTATTTATCCTGAATTTGTATCCAATACAAGTCAGAATGGAGCTGAATTTTTAATAATAATTACAAATGATGCTTGGTATGATTATACACCCGGACCTGAACAACATTACTTAATAGCAGCAGTTCGCGCAATCGAGAACCGAAGATATATTGCAAGATGTGCAAATACCGGTGTCTCGGGAGTTATCTCTGCCACAGGAAGGAGTATAAATAAGCTGCCCCAGTACCAACGACTTGGCTTATATGAAGAGTTGCCGTTACTGAAGGAAAAGACAATATATTCAATTTTGGGTGATTGGTTAGGTTTCGCAGTGTTTATTTACACTTTCATAGTAATTACTATTGCTTATACAAGAAAAAAACTTAACTTTTAACAATATTTGACGATAAACAAGATATAAATTAAGGAGTATAAGTTGAAGGAAAACAAAAGGACACAGAACAGAGCGATGCACAATGTAGGCGCTGACAGGTACCTTATCACTTATGCTGATTTGATTACTCTGCTGCTTGGTCTTTTTGTTATACTTTATGCTACCTCACAAGTTGATATGGAGAAATTTAAAGAGTATTCATCAGCATTTTCGGAGTATTTCAAAGCTAAGGATAACATGGTAATTCAGGGAGGTGACGGAGTCCTTGAAGGTCATAAAATGGGAATTCCCGAACCTATTCTTCCGCCCGTAACACAGAAAAGCGTAGCTGAAATAAGCGAGATGACCGAATCGTTGCTTGCAAAATTTATTTCGCGTGGAGATATTGAGTTAATTAAGTCCTCTGACGAAATCAGGATATTATTATCAGAAAAGCTTCTTTTCCGGTCTGCAAGGGCTGAAGTTGGAAATGAAGGTCTCGGAGCTCTTGACTCAATCTCAATTATTCTTAGAGATGCACAACAGCAAATTTTTATTGATGGTCATACTGATACTGATGCAATAAAAACATTTCAATATGAGTCAAATTGGCATTTGTCTGTAGCCAGAGCGACAAATGTTGCTTATAAGTTAATCAGAGACGGAGTTCCTGAATTCAATATGGTAATTCGCGGGTTTGGAGCTCAAAGGCCAATAGCAGATAATACTACAACAGATGGTAAAGCAAGAAACAGACGTGTGGAGATTACTATAAAAGAATTAACTCCCGAATCTCCCAGTGACCAAGGTTATCAATAGATTTTTTTGAAAAAAGTTTTTAAAAATTGAAAATAGCATAATAAATTTTTGTTGTTATAATTTTTTTTATTAATTTTACTTTTTTGTAATAAGCACAGAAACGATAACAATTACAGGATGTAGCTGAATATGAGTTTAAGGCAGAAAGAGAGAGTAATATTTACTCCACACTTTGGAGAAATTACGGTTGGAAAAGAATATATATTTATTTTTCCTGAAGGTATTCTGGGATTTGAAGACCTTAGAGAATTTGTGTTAATCAGCGAAGAGGAATCGGCACCGTTTAAGTGGCTGATTAGTTTAGAACAGCCCGAAATAGGTTTCCCACTTCTATCACCCTGGCTATTAGACCTGGAATATAATCCTGGAAAATCACACGATAAGGAAGAACTTGTGCTATTTGTGATAATTACACTTGAAGATGAAAATCATCAAATGACTGCAAATATGAAAGCCCCGATTATATTAAATTCGAAATCTCAGGATGGTCAGCAGGTAATATTAACTACTGATAAGTATTCTACAAATCATATTATAAGTAAAAAGTAATTTTCGGTAAAAATTTATGCTGGTATTATCAAGGAAGATAGGTGAAATTGTAACAATCGGAAATTCTATTGAAATTTCTGTGTTGAGTTATGACCGTGGTGTTGTAAGGCTTGGTATTAATGCCCCTAAATCAGTACCTGTTCATCGCAAAGAAGTTCATGACAAAATTATTCAATTGAATAAACAAGCAGCTAAAACAGAACTGAAAGCAATTAAAGAAGCTATCAGCATGTCAGCTTATAATTTTATGCAAAGCAATGAAGATGAACTTGGTTTACAAATCAAGAATTTTACTAAAAATGATTAGATTAATTATAATAATTATATATATATATTAATATGGTAGATTACTCAATATTGGTTATTGATGATGATGTCTGGATGCAGAGAATATTGTCCAAGACTATGCAAAGCTATGGTTTTAAGATAACTTATCTTGCTTCAAACGGATTTGATGGAATTGCTTACGCTATCGAATATAAACCCACATTAATCATTATTGATATTTTAATGCCTGAACTTTCAGGACATCAAATAGTTAAAATACTCAAGAAAATCAAACTAACTCAGAATATTCCAATTTTAGTAATTTCAGCAATGAGCGATGTAGAAAATCTTGGATTGGCAGTAAAAAATGGTGTTGCGGGTTTTGTCTCAAAGCCTTTTACAAGAGCCACAATATACGATAAATTACTTGAAATTTTCGGAAAAGAAAAATTAACTATGATTTCGCGAGGGGAAAGAATTGATGGTTTCGAGCAACCAAAAGATTATAGTGTAGTTAAATCAAAAGAACCCGAAACTTTAGATTTATTATTATCAGAATCACCAATCATCAAGAATATCACAGAACATGAAATAGCTCCAAAATCAGAACCTACACCCGTCTCCAAACAAGACCAGCTACTACAGCATTATCAGGAAGACGAAAAACGAAGCATTGAATCTATCCGTAAAATGTTACTTAAGAAGAAGTAAATCATTAATAATGAATAAAGTTATTTCAATAATATTTATAGTCCTGTCATTTCAGAATACTGAATTATTTGGTCAGACGGCCAATCCAAATTATGACTCCACTCTGGCGAAGCAATTGAAAGCAGATGATTACGGAATGAAAAGCTACTTTTTTGTAATTTTGAAAACCGGAACGAATAAAACTGATGACAAAAAATTTATTGACAGTTGTTTCAGAGGTCATCTTAATAATATTAATAAACTGGTTCTGGAAAAGAAACTGATAGTTGCCGGACCACTTGGTAAAAATGATAATTCTTACAGAGGAATCTTTATTTTTGATTTAGAAAATTTGAGCGAAGTTGAATCTTCTCTGAAAGATGACCCTGCAATCTCGAATAAATTACTTGATGCCGATATTTATAAATGGTACGGCTCTGCAGCCCTTCCTGAATATTTAAAATCATCGGACAGTATCTGGAAAGTTAAACCATAGTTGTAAATAGATCATCTATATCTTTCTGCAATTTTTTTGTTAGTTTCTGCTTGATCAAATTGTAAGCCTGCAAGATGAATTCTTCTTTGTCCGAAATTTTCAAATTCCCAATATCAAGAATTTTAATCCACTTATTTTTTGCAAAATATGGTGCTTGAATAAAATTAGGATTTTCGGATAACTCCTCAAAAACATCATCCGGAACCTTAAAAGAAGCTCCGCACGGAACTTCATCAAGACTGACAACAAAGAATAATTTCCCTGCAACTGAATAGCAAAGCACATTATCCCATTTTACATCCTCAGTAACCAATGGAAGTGACAGGCAATACCTACTAATTTCTTCAAGTGTCATACTTGTTATGGCTATATAATACAACTTTTTTAAAATTTTTATTGAGCATAAGCATAGAATCATTCAATTCTTCATCATAGCTTCTTCTTTTGTCGTCAAGACCGGTATCAAGATATATTTTTTGAACCAGTTTAAATAATTGACTCATAAATCTTCCACTTTTTCCATATTTTGCATCATATATTGAGTCTATACTTTGTTTTCTGTTGAATACAAAATAGCGGCAATCATCTATTGCTTTTTTATCGTCAATATATCTGCTCTTGATGATTTTTGTAATTGCTTCTTCATGAATAACGCCTTTTGAGATATAAAAGTAATATTCATCTGCAACACTTAGTAGTAATTTATTTAGTTTACTTCCAAATAATTTTATTAAAGAAATCTTGTAACTACTTACAATTTTGAAGACAAAATCAGGCATCATAATCATGCATCCTAATAACAATTAATTTTTCTTCAGTTACATCATCAATTGAATATTTAATACCTCCAACTCTGAAACCGGATTCTTTAGCACCGCCAAAAGGCATCCAATCCACTCTGAAAGCAGTTGAATCATTAATAATCACAGCTTTTGAATCAATTTTCTTTGCAAATTTCAATGCTGCATCAATATTTTTAGTATAAATAGCATTCTGGAACGAAAATGGAGTTTTATTACAGACAGAAATAACATCATCAAGTTTATTATAAGTATTTATGTTAATAACAGGACCGAAAACTTCGTTGTTCATCAATTTCATATCATAATTTGTGTTTATCATAATTGTTGGCTCGATGCAGGTTTCAGAAATAGCTTTACCACCTGCCACAATTACTGCACCCATTTGAGTAGCTTCTTCAATCTGGCTGAGAATTCTATTATGTTCCCAAGAATTAATAATAGGTCCTACATCAGTTTTTATATCAAGCGGATTACCTGTCACTAAATTAAGTGTTTTATATTTAATAAGTTCCAGAAACTTATCAAAAATATCGTTTTTAACAAAAATATTTTGGGTAGAAACACAAACTTGTCCAGCGTGATAAAAACCACCCTTTACTATACTTGTCGAAGCAAATTCCAGGTCTGCACTGTCATCAACTACAGCAACAGCAGTTCCACCGTGTTCGAGTCCGTAACCGGTTCCCGGAGCTACAAGCTTTGGAATATTCCAACCAACTTCGGCAGAGCCAATAAATGAGACAAATTTGATTCTTGTATCTCCAATTATATTTTCAGTATCTTTTCCTGAAATTGGAATGACATTAATAACTCTGCTATCCAGACCTGCATTTTCAAAATATGAGCAAATCTTCAGACATGACAAAGGAGTTTGTGATGCAGGTTTTACCAGAACACTGTTACCAGCTGCAAAAGAAGTAGCGACCTGATGACATATTAAATTAACAGGGTGATTGAATGCTGAAATAGCAAGCACAACACCCATGCCTTGCTTAATAGTAAATGCTATGTGATTTTCACTTCCTGCAGCTCTGTCCATTGAAATTTGATCACCATTCAGGTTCAAAGCGTAATCACCGGACATTTTAACTGTATTTACAGCCCGTGTTACCTCGATAAGTGCGTCCTTAAGAGGTTTTCCACCTTCAACTGCAATTATTTCAGCAAGAAGCTGCTTTTCATTACTGATTTGTTCTGATACTTTGTAAAGAATTTCAGCTCGCCTCCAGGCAGGCATATTTTTCATAATTTCTCTAAAAGAATATTCTGCATTGTTTAAGGCTATTGCAACAGCATTTGCATCTGGAATTTCAACTTCACCTACCTTTTCGAAATTATATGGGCTTAAAATATCCCTATAATTAGCGGTCGCTTTAGCTCCTGATATTTGAAGACTAAATTTCAACATAGTATCTCCGATTTTTATTCATAATAATATACGAAAATATGAAAAAAAACTTAATTGGATGCATAATGAAATCAAATCCAGATTATTTGTATCAAAAAAATTTGCATTTACTTTATATCAATTTTTGAAATAATGTTGCTAAAAGCAAGCCAAATAATTGCCACAAGAATATAATTGATTCCGGTACCAACAGATTTAATCAGCTTGTTGTAATAATAAACCATTCCACCGATTATACCGCTTAAATCAGCAATTTGGTATTCAGGGTAGCTGTAATTATCAAAAAGGAGTGCGGCTATTTTGAGCATTAAATATAATTCGATAATAGAAAATCCAATAAATGTTCGGATTAGCTTTCTTTTCAAATCAATTGGGGTTGCTGAAAAAAGTGCTAATAAAAAAATTAGTGGAATATAAGCTTCATTAAACAAATCAATTGTATTGGCTTTCTGAGTTATTGAGCCATCCGGATTGGGCTTTTGGTAATAAGCAGTATATAATACCATCTTATCTGATTCATTAGGAAAATCAAATTTGGCTTGTCTGCCGCTTCCAAATTTATTGTTTACATTACTTTCTACCAATGACTTGGAAAGTGCGGTTACAATGCTGTAATGCACTGATTTTACAGCATAGAATGCACCAAAATACAGAGTAAAAGCTAAAATGAACATTATAAAAAAATAATGTATTGGCTTTTTCTCTTTAGTTTCATTAATGAAATTTATGATTTTATATCGGCTGATTTTTTTATCCATAATATCCAGAAAAGCAAAGCAACAATAATAAAAATTATCGGAAAAATTGTCGTGTGAAATAGGTCAAAAGATGAAGGCAAGACATTGCCAATTAAATAAAGTAGTGCAATTCGCAATATATTGAGAAAATATAGAGATGCAAGTCCAATTGAAAGTCCGGACAATTTAGATTTTATACTGGCTGAGTATGCCAGAACACCGGCTGTAAAGACTGCCATTGGTTCGGAACCTTCACATCCGAATGATAGAATAATATTGAATGACTTTCCTTGGATTACCTGCTCAGAGACCTTGACCGAACTGTCAAATATACCAATAAACAAACTGCTTATATAGCTTGTGAAATTAATATAGGCTTTAAATGCAGCATTATCATCCAAACTTATGAATACATAATATAATGCAATAAAACCAATATATATGCCGAAGAATTTAACTAATCGTAATATTTTATCTTTGTTTTTCAAATTGAATTAGAAAAGATTTGAACATAATATTTTTAAAAGTAAGTGTTTTTTATTGAAATAAAAAATATTATTTTCATATTGTACTCTAATTTTTATTTTTTAAAACTTAGAAATTACGTATAACTACGTAGATGAAATTACGTATATACTACTCTATAAAAAGTGATTTTCAAATTTTAATACTCAGAAAATTATTGTATTTTTGAATTTACTTTAATTATCATATTTCAAAAGATGGAAAAAGATAACTCAAATACATTTACAGTCGTCTTAATTGATGATAGTCCACTTACTCATTTGATTGTTGAAAAAGCATTGGATGAGATTGATTTTGCTGTTTTACTGGCTCATATTTACAATGGTGAAGAATTTGTCGAACTGGTAAAGCGCACTCACCCGGACTTGGCAATTCTTGATATTGAAATGACAGGAATTGATGGATTTACAGCTATGGACTCGGCACGTCGTTTCCACCCGGATTTGAAAGTAATCTTTTTGAGCCAATATAATACTCAAGGCTTTATAACCGCTGCTCGTAAAGCAAATGCCAATGGTTTCCTTGTAAAGATGCCATCTGTCGAAACTTTGAAAGATGCCCTCATAAGAGTGATGAAAGGTGAATTTGTTGAGTATTCATCAATTGAACAAGTATAATGAATTTTCTTAATCATTGCTTATGATTGATTCATGATAAAAATAGATTCTTCTAATTTTCATTCCGATGGATTATTTTACAGATTTAACAACAAATTTTTAGATATCAAACAAGCTCTTTCCAAAAAATGATTAATTTATTCTGATTTATTTTAAAAAGAGTTTTTTTAATCAAAATTAAAAAATATTCAGAAACACTTATTGAAGTGAGAAAATATTCTGTATTTTTGTATTATAATAATCACATTATGAAAATTAGTTTTATTAAATACTGATTTTATGCGATTATATGGCTTATTTATAAATAAGGAATAATATTATTTTATAAAAAAATCAAAATTCCTTAAAAATATTTTTAGAACAAAAATAATGATAAAATGAGTTTAACAGATTCAAAAAACAAAGGATGGTTTGTAACATCTATTGGTCTTTTAATTAATTTGGCTTTGGGTATCCTGTATGCATGGAGTGTATTAAAAGAATCTATTCTTCAGTCAATCAATTCAGGTGACTTAAGTGGCTTTAAATGCGACATGGCATCGCTTAACGACCCTTATGCAGTATGTATTTTAGCATTTGCTTTTTCTATGACCTTTGCCGGAAAACTGCAGGATAAAAGAGGACCTTCTTTCACAGCTAAAATTGGCGGGCTTCTTGTTGGGACAGGATTCATTTTATCATCTTTGTCAACAAATTATTATCTCTGGATTATTGGTTTTGGAATTATGGGCGGTACAGGAATTGGGTTTGGATATTCAGCCACAACTCCTGCGGCGCTAAAATGGTTTTCATCAGCAAAAACGGGTTTAATTGCGGGTATTGTGGTATCAGGTTTTGGACTTGCTCCAGTTTTTATTGCTCCTTTAGCATCTTTCCTAGTAGGTGGTTTTGGACTTCAGAGTACTATGATGATTTTCGGAATTGTCTTTCTGATTTTTATAAGCGGCTTAGCATTTTTCCTTAAAAACCCGCCTATCGGTTATATTCCTAAAGAAGCAGTCAAGAGCAATAATGCTCAAAATCAACCCAAGAATCAAGTAGAATATGATTCGATTGCAATGCTGAAGACATTGAGATTCTATTTGATGTGGGTGATATTCTTTATTGGTTCCGGAGCCGGTTTGATGGTCATTGGAAGCATATCCGGTATTGCGAAAGCGAGCATGGGAGAATCTGCTTTCATCGCAGTAGCTATAATGGCTATTGGCAATGCTTTAGGAAGAGTAGTTGCAGGTGTAGTGTCTGATAAAATGGCAAAATCCTCCACTTTATTTATAATATTAGTTTCACAAAGTGGATTAATGTTTCTATGTTATTTCATTATGGATACCAGTCCATCAGCATCAATCATTGTTTTGATTGCTACATTAATCGGTTTTAATTACGGAGCAAATTTATCATTATTTCCGTCCTTTACCAAAGGTTTCTGGGGAATGAAAAATTTCGGAATGAATTATGGTATTTTGATGTCTGCCTGGGGATTGGGAGGATTTGTTTTTAGCAGATTAGCTCAATCACTATTTGCAAGCACAGGAAGTAACAATACCTCATTTCTGATTGCTGGTTGCTGTCTTGGATTGTGTTTGTACCTAACAGTTGTTTTACTTGAAATTAAGAGTATGAACTAAGCTCTTGGGCAGGAAGCTAACAAATTATATGAGATAAATGTAAAGTTTTGTTTAAATTTAATCAATATTTTTCATTTATCTCATTTTTTCCCTATTTTTGTAAAATCATTTACTAATCTTCCATGCTTTCTATGAAAAATAATCATATATATGAAAAATAATCATATATATTTCAAAGCAAAAGTTTTGAAAGATGATAAATTTAGTTTTAAAGATGTCCGATATTTCTTCATAACTTTTTATATCATCACAATTTGTATATTAGTATTAAAATATGACATAAACAGCAATCTTGGTTATTCTAAATTCACAATAACAAAATCACACCAACGAATTCAACACTCTGAAAGCAGAGTTGGCTCGAGCTACTATCAGATTGAACACTGCAAAATCCGTTATAGAATTGATGATAAAATATACACAAAAGGTTACGATTGCTTTCTCTTGATGGATTCATACGGCTTATTAACCTATTACAAACGATTGCCGTCAATAACATGGCTAGGACATCAGGATAGTATTAACTTTTTATGGGCAATTTTGCCAAGCGCCTCCCTAAGCGGACTTTTTATAATAATCAGTTTGCGTTTTCATTTAAGTAAAAAGAGGAATAAAAAATAAAAAACCCCTTACAAATTTATAAGGGGTTTTGCGGAGCTGACGAGACTCGAACTCGCGGCCTCCTGCGTGACAGGCAGGCGCTCTAACCAAACTGAGCTACAGCTCCATATATTTCAATTGTGGACCCAAGGAGGATCGAACTCCTGACCTCTTGAATGCCATTCAAGCGCTCTCCCAGCTGAGCTATGGGCCCCTTACTGGTTTTTTCAGAATCGTCCCGCTTGGGAGATACAAAAGTAAGAATATTTTTATTTCTGTGCAAGAAATATTTTTTAAAATGTTAATAAATTATAAATTTTATAGTTTCATTTCTTCCGGAAGAAATTACTCGGATTGTGTAAATTCCTGATAATAAATCATTTGTCGGAATTTCAGTTTCTATGATGCCTATGCCCGGATTATCAATAATTTTCTTAAATATTTCCTTACCAAGCAAATCATTTGCATATACTCTCACCTCGCTGTTGCTGTCGGAATAAGTAATTAGATTAATACTTCGTGAAAACCTTGGAATTATTGAAGGATAAACAAAGCTTCCGGCAGTCTCTACGTATCTGATCCTATCATTATGTAAAGTTAAACCAAAAGGTACAATATCAAGGTTTTCAGGAGAAATCGGAAACAAACTGTCTTCGTAAATGGGCATTCTTCTACTCTTACTTTCTGATTTTGCCGTGATATATGCGTATGCATTTTTCATTTTGAAAGAATTAATCGGTAGCTCTGCAAAGAAGTAATTATCACCCCCGTAAATCATTCTGAATTCATCAAAAAAGCCTGAGCCGTAAAACTGTACAAATAAACTCACTTCACTAATTGGCTCAATATATTTCACTTTTGCAAGCACCCTTCTAAAATGATGTATGCTGTATATAACAGGAGGTGAAATATAGATACCATAATTAGTTACAGCTCTGTAGATATCCGGTATTCCATAACCTGTGACATTGTTTTGTTCTGGATAATTATCAGCACTTTTAAATAAAATATCCTTCAATTCATAAGGTTTGATTTCTGGAAAAGCAGAGATTATAAGAGCCGCAGCACCGGAAATCACAGGGGAAGACAGCGATGTACCACCACTTATAAAAAGCGATTCATCATTATTTGGATTTACAACAAGCACTCCACCACCTTGTGCTGACAAGTGTGGTCTTTTACGCTGCAAAGCATCACCACCCCGTGAACTAAACCTCGAAACATTCTTATCAAAATTTACAGAACCAACAGCAAGAACACTATCGGCATCAGCGGGTGTATTGATTGTCTCTGTCCCGGGTCCGTTATTTCCTGCAGCTACAATAAACAGAACTCCCCTCTCGGCTGCTTTATTTACAGCTCGTGAAGTTATAGCTTTATTACCTGTTAGATCATCAAATATATATGATGTCTGCAGACTATCAAAATTAAAATAACCCAGAGATGCATTTATAACATCAACTCCCAACGCTTCGAGCCACTCTACCCCTTCATAAAACCAATCTTCCTCAATTTTTCGCTCATAATGCAAATTTTCAGTTTTTGCAAGTGCAACTGAGGCTTCTGGTGCTGCTCCGAGGTAAAACTCAGGTTTGTTGGCAACTGCGATTGATAGCACTTGAGTGCCATGATGGTCCTGCTGTGGATGGTCGAATTGTTGATTTGAAGTTTTGCTATCACGATATATGAAGTCATACTCATCTAAAATCTGAAGATTTCTCAAAACGCTCAGTGAATCAGGTCTGAAGCCGGAATCCAGAAATCCTATCAAAGCACCTTTGCCTGAAATACCCAAAGAATGAACTTCAGGGATACGAATCATTGCCATTACATTTTGAATTGCTCCGTATTTATTTATGGTTGTGTCTTCAGCTGTTATACTGATTTTGCTCAAGAGGCTTTCTTTTTGATGTAATTTTAAAGTTTTTGGAGATTCATAGTTAAGAAGTTTGAATTCAGATGAAGTAGTTTGGTAATATTTAATAAAATCAAGATTGTTAAGATTTTTTACATCTGATTCATTTTTAAAATATGCTACACAGTAATTTTCCCATTTAACAACTGCGAGAATCTTTCCGCCGGCATTTTCTATTTCATTCAGATATAATTTGCTGACCGGTGCATCTTCGATTGAAATAATATTGCTTTCATTTCTTGTCTTTAGTCTGCGCTGCAAAGCTCTTTCGGAAATGCCCTGAAGTGTTTCATTATATAAGTTACTTCCAGGTTCAAATACATCGCTTCCTTTATTTTTAAAAAATATTCTGTATGTATCTCCCTGACAGAAAATATCAGGAGTATTCACTGCAAATAAAAGCAAAATCAATGTAAAACGTAATATTATAAATATTTTCATATATATTTTTAACTTTTTTCAAAAGTAAACGTTTAAAAAGTATAATTTAAGACTTTTTTTTCAAATAAAAAAATGGCATCAATTTTAATTACAGGAAGCGGCAGAAGATTAGGCAGAGGGCTTGCATTAAATTACGCTCTCAAAGGCTGGAATGTTATACTTCATTATAATAATTCCAATGAAATCGCCTATCACACTTTAAAAGAAATAAAGAGTATAGGTGTTAATGCTACGATTTTTCAAGCTGATGTAAAAAATTTCGATGATTTTAAAGCCGGTTTTGAAAGAATATTAAATGATATTGAATATCCTGAAGTATTAGTGAATAATGCAGCTATTTATCCTTCATCCCGCAATTTATCAAATACTGACGAGTGGCTCTGGGACGAGGTAATGAACACAAATTTGAAAGCTTATTTTCTAATTTCCAAATTATTTAGCGAGAAAGCCAAAACCGGCTCACGAGTCATAAATATTGCTTCACTTGGAGCATTTCAAATTTGGAAGGGTCGCATTCCGTACAATGTATCAAAAGCAGGAGTTATTCAACTTACGAAGGCACTTGCTAAAGACCTGGCGCCAAAAATTTCTGTAAATTCAGTATCACCGGGAAGCATTGATATTGAAAATGAAGCTCCAACGGACGGACTTGCCCTAAAAGTTGAAAATATTCCAATGAAAAGATACGGTAATATAAAAGATGTTTTTGATGCAGTTTATTTTTTTTCGACGGCATCAAGTTATATAACAGGTCAGAACATAAATGTTGATGGTGGTTACTATCTATAATAATTTAACATAAAGGAATAAAATGGAATTCAGAAATCCGGATAATGTAGCAAAAGGCAGACTCGAAAAAGCACAAAAATCTTATGATAATAAAGAATTTATACATTCTAAAGACGGCAGACTAATCAGAATTATGTCTGAATATGCTTACCCTGACCAATATTTCAGAAAATATGGTATAAACGGTACAATAGTATTCTATGGTTCAGCCCGCACTTTATCACTTGAAGAATTTGACGTTCGGCTGAAAGACTTAAATGATGAACTCGCACGTGTTGAACCTGATAAAAAAATATTTATTCAGGAAAAAATTGACATGCACATGAAAACTTATGATATGACCCGCACATATTCTGATGCTGTTATTTTAGCTGAAAAACTTGCAGAATGGGCAAAAACATTACCGGAAAACCAAAGAAAATTATATATTTGTACAGGTGGTGGTCCGGGAATGATGGAAGCCGGTAACAGAGGTGCGTCGAGAGCTAATTCTCCCAATATTGGACTCAATATTAGTTTGCCTTTCGAGCAGTACCCAAATAATTATATCACACCTGACTTAAATTTCGAATTTCACTATTTTTTTATGCGCAAATTTTGGTTCGTATATTATGCCAAAGCATTGGTGGCACTTCCGGGTGGCTTCGGCACACTTGATGAAGTGATGGAAATCCTAACATTAAAACAAACTCTGAAAGTTACAAAACCACTTCCAATTGTGCTTTATAACGAGAAATTTTGGAGAAATCTTATAAATTTTGATTATCTGGTTGAAATGGGTATGATTAATAAAAGCGATTTGGATTTATTTGTCTATGCGAATTCACCCGATGATGCTTTCGAATATCTAAAAGAAAAAATAATTTTAAACAGTAAATAAAAGAATTGTCATGAAATATTTAATTTCAATCATGCTGATATTCAGCAATTATGTCTTAAATTCCTCGGAACTCACTTTCACGCCTGAATTGCCACAAACAGGTGATACAGTAAATGTGCAGTTCTCCGGCAATCAAAGATTTAATAATCATGATAAAATTGATTTAGTTTATTATATATTTAATGCTAATGACATTAATCCTGTCGGTATGGAAACTCAGCTTATTAAATCCGGAAGCAATTGGAAAGGTAGCTTCGTAGTTCCTGAAAAAGCTGTCTATGCAATGTTTAAGATTTTCGCAACAGGTGATTATATTGATAAGATTGATATTAATAACGGACTTTATTGGGAAATTCTCGTCCATCAAGATCTCAAACCCATGCGCGGTGCTAAGCTCAGAGCTGCACTTGCAAGGCTTGGAAGCATCAGTTCTAATATAGACAGGCTACCAGAATTTCATAACGCAATCAAGTTACTTGAAGAGGAATTAATGCTTTATCCTGATAATTTAGCAGCTGAACTTGGATTAGTAACTACCTTATTTGATACAAAGAAAATCAACTCCGATAATTTTCAGAAAAGAATTGAAGAAATTGCAAAAAAGCGAATTGATTTGAATGATGAATCAGCAGTGAGAAGCAAATCCCGTGCACTTTTTGCAATCAATGATAAAGTTGAAGCCGAATTGCTTGAGAAAAATTACGTACAGAGATTTCCAAATTCCGAGATGGCGGAAGACTTCATGATTTCAGAAATTTCATCTGCAGATAATCTGGAGTCTTTTACAAGATACTGCGAGGATTTTTTTAGAAAATATCCAAAATCAATAAATCTTGAGAGAATATTTTTAGCTTATATTTCGGGTTATTTGCAAAATAATAAAATTGATGAGTTAATTAGCAAACTTGACTCGATTCCCAATGCACCGGGATATGCTTATGCAAGAATAGCAAGAAATCTTTATGCTTATTATAAATCAAAAGATTTGCTGAGTACAGCCGGTAATCAGGATTTTCTTATCTCACTAATTAATAAAGCTGAAGATAACAACACTAAACAGTCAAAATCTGAATTTGAAGATAAACCAATTATTTATTCGAATGGAGAATGGCTGGATATTTTAGATGTTCAACTTGGCACTATCAAGGAAATCAGAGCCGAGATTTTAAGCAGTATTCAGCCGGCAATAGCTGTCCCCTACTATGAAAATGCAATAAAAATTTTACGGAATAATTCAAATTCATCTATTTATGAAAGATTTATTGAATTGTTGATTTCATTGAGTGATTCTGCCAAAGCTCTTGAAGTGTCAGAAGATGCATTAATCAAGGGTAAATTAAGCGATAATATAAGTGAAATTCACAGAGATTTATGCAAAAGTCTGCTTTATATGAATGATTCACTTTACAATCTCAGAGCCGATACGATTTTTTCAAAGAGTAGGGAGATTAAAAAAGAAATATATTTGAATGAAATTTTAGATCAGGATGAGTTTCAATATGCACTTGAAACCCTCGAAGGAACTTTCGTTGATTTTCGGGATTTAAGCGGCAAAGTAGCTGTATTCAATTTCTTCGCTTCATGGTGTGACCCTTGTATAACAATGTTTCCTGCATTTGTTGAGTTATATAATTTATATTTTGATAGTCCTGATGTTGAATTAGTATCAGTTAATACTCTCGAAAAAGATAATTTCAATCTTGAATCACTAAAGCGTTTCGTTGTTCAGAATGATTTAACATTTCCGGTAGTTCGGGATGTAATGGGAGTAATTCCAAGGCAAATGGGAGTAATCGGTTTGCCTACACTCGCAATATTTGACAGAAATTCTCACGTCAGATTCCTTGTACGCGGATTTTCAAACAACGAAAGCCTGCTTGATGAAGTTGCTGGACGAGTAGAATTTTTGCTTGACAATCCTGATGTTAAATAAAATATCAGCCCTTAAACTGAATTTCGTAAAGTTTTGCATAAATGCCTTTTTTATCGAGGAGCTCTTTATGGGTTCCTCTTTCTTTGATAACACCTGAATCAAATACAAGAATCTCGTCACAATCAATAATTGTTGCAAGTCTGTGAGCTACTATGATTGCTGTTTTTCCGGTCATAGAATCATTGATAGCCGACTGTACAATTTTTTCGGATTCGGCATCAAGTGCTGAAGTAGCCTCGTCAAATACAAGAATTTGAGGATTTCGGACGAGAGCTCTTGCAATTGCTACCCTTTGCCTTTCACCACCGGAAAGAGTAACGCCTCTATCCCCTATTTGTGTATTGAAACCATTTGGCATTTTCATAATGAAATTATAAGCATTAGCTTTTTTTGCAGCGTTATATAGCTCTTCATCACTAATATTCTCAAGTCCATATCTTATGTTGTTTGCAATTGTATCGTTAAAAAGCATATTTTCCTGAGAAACAATACCAAAAAGACCTCTGTAGTCAATAACATCAAGATTTTTTATATCTTTCCCGTCTATTAATATGTTTCCACTTTGAGGGTCGTAGAATCTGATAATTAAATCAAGCATCGTTGATTTTCCGCTGCCGCTTGAGCCCACAAATGCAATTTTCTTATTTTTGGGAATGATAAAATTTGTTGAATTCAAAACAGGATTATTTATATATGCAAATGAAACATCCCGAACTTCAATTTCACTTTTAATTTCATCAATTTTTTCAATACCTGAAACTACACTTGGAATTTCATCAAGAACTACAAAAAGTCTTTCTGCAGCGACCACGCCATGCTGAAACCTTGAGACTGAATTTACAACTGTAGCAATAGGCGACATTATTGAAAAGAGTGCAAAAAGAAACAGCATCAGTTTTTCTGGTGCCATTTTTCCGGCAAGCACTTCTGAGCCACCAACAAACAGAACTACACATAGAGCAAATATTGCAAATATCTCATTGAATACCGGAATCAGTTCAATAATTTTTTTATGTTTAATGGCTGACTTTACATATTGTAAAGTATCTTTGAAAAATCTATTGTTTGCTGTTGCTTCTGCATTATATCCTTTAACAACGCGAATTCCGGAAATAGTCTCGGAGAGAGTGGAAGTATAATCTGCCATCGCAGTTTGCATTCTTGAAGCATAACGTCGAAGGTATTTCATTGCTATTCTGATTAAGATTAGGCTGATAATACTTGTACTAAATGCAATAAGCGAAAGTTTTACTGATATTGAAAGCAGTAGAAACAGAAAGAGTATAACCTGAATAATTTCTCTTAAAAATACAGTGAAAGAATTGAGAGTAGTAGAATTTACAGAATTTACATCATTTGTAATCGTAGAAATCAGATTACCTTGTTTACTTCGTGAGAAGAAGTCAATCGAAAGGCTTGTAATTTTTGAAAAAATCAAGTCTCTGATTGATTTAATGACATTTTCTTCAAGTCTTGTGGATGTAACCGATGAAAAGTACTTGAAAATATTCTTAAGTATAAATACAGCAATTATTAAATAGCTGATATTTAGAAGAGATTGGTAAGGGTCTTGAGAATTTATGAGAGAATAAATACCATCAAAAAATGAATTGCTCCAGTCTTTTAGAGGATTGCCGGTTGGTGCAGCTTTGACCTGACCGGATTTGCTGCCAAAAATAATTTCAAGTATAGGTAGAATAAGTGTTACAGAAATCGTACTGAGTGCTGAAAATATAGCATTTAAGATAATTTGTAGAATTAGTAAATATTTAAATGGCTTAATAAAACCAGCTACTCTAAGCAGTGTGCTGATGCTATTTTGTTCGGATTTTTCTCTTTTCATTAAAATTCGTCAAAGTAAAAAAGTGTAACACGAATTAGTCATTTTTTTGATTTTTTTACTTATATTTTTTAAATATTTGTTGTTTGGATTCATACTTCAAAATATTTTTATTATATAAATTTGATAATTTAAAATAATTACAGGAATAATCTGTTAATTATGTAACTAAATTGTTTTATTTATGTTATTAGTTTGAAGATGAGCATATTTTGTACAAAGTTTAAGGAAAAAGGTAAGTAAAGTAAAAATATACTCTGATCAAATTCATAAGAAACAATAGCTTACAACTAATTATGTGAAAAATATAATGAAAGTCAAGATTACAGTTTTAATGTTTATTTGGTTTTTACCAGGTTTATTTTTTAGCAAAGAAATAAAATTGTATAATATTGATTCAAGGAATTTCCCCATAATTAAAGCAAATTTTTATGCTTTTGATGAAGAAGAAATTCAACTCATACCTAACCGGCAAGATTTAAAAATATTTGAGAACGATGTAGAAAGGGAGATTATATCAGTTACCTGCCCTACTCCCCAGCCTCCCAAACCAATCTCAAGCGTACTTACAATAGATGTCAGTGGCTCGATGGAGGGCAGAAATCTGGAACTGGCAAAAGCAGGAGCTAATGCGTGGATAAATTATTTATCCTTAGGTGTCAGCGAATGTGCAATAACATCCTTTGACCATTTCAACTATTTAATACAGGATTTTACAACTCACAAACAAATGCTTACAGAATCAATTAAAAAATTGAATCCTGATGGCGCTACAAGTTTTAATGCCGCTCTGATTGATCCTATGGCAGGAGCTCTTCTTATAAGTGGCTCCGGCAAAAATAACAAAGTAATAGTATTATTAACTGATGGCATGGCAGAATTGACAATGAAAAGAGAGGTTCTTGAATTAGCCGCCAGCCAAAATTGCAAAATTTATGTCGTAACTCTTGAAGGTTATTGTCCAAACGATTTAAAGGATGTAGCATTACAAACCGGCGGTCTTTGGTTTGACAGGATTAGAACCATAAGTGAGATTGAAGAAGTTTATAAAAATATTTTACAAATTGTTCAAAATGATTCTCCCTGCACGATTGAGTGGTTGAGCAATAATACCTGCTTCTCCGAAAAAACCAGAGTTGATTTATTATGGGATGGTATTCAAGGTTACAGCGAATATTTCCCTCCGGACAATTCTTTAGCTGAATTGAAAGTAACTCCTTATAAAATTACATTTGGTAGAAGAGAATTAGGTATAAGATATGATACAACAATCACTTTAATAGCAATTAATTCTGATTTTAATATTGCATCTATAAATCAAAAATTTGGTTCTACTACTGATTTTGAATTTAGAGATTTAATTCTGCCGCTAAATATACCAGAAAATACATCCAAAAATATAAAATTATCTTATCTGCCAAAAGACTCATCATTTAATTATGTTGGTTTTGAAATCCTTTCTGATGTTTGCAATTCATTTTTTTCTATGAATGGAGGGTATTATAATAATTTTAATATTCCAAAAAATTTAAAACTCACTCACCCAAATGGTGATGAATTTTTTGTTATAGGCAGTGATACTGTTATTACTTGGGAAGGAATAATTCCATCTGAAGTAGTTACTCTCGAATATAGCATTGATAATGGTAAGAATTGGATTGAAATAGCTGATAATGCCAGCAACCTGATGTATAAATGGGAAGATATTCCACCTCCTGTGAGCAATGAATGCTTAGTTAAAGTCCTGCAAGTTAAGAAAAAGTCCAGCAATGAGAATCATTGTTTGTGGACTTCTGATTTGCATTCAAATGATGTAAATTGTGTGGCTTTCAGTCCAAACGGAGGATATGTAGCATCTGGCAGTGATGATAAAACCATTCACATAAATGACGCATATACGGGTAAACTGATTCAAAAACTTGAGGGTAACTGGAATTCGGTTGAATGTCTTACTTTTAGTCCCGATAATAATTTTCTTGTATCCGGAGCCTGGGGAGAATTATATCTATGGAACTTAAATACGGGACAAGCAATTAATAATTTTCATAGTAATGGTACTGTAAGTTCAGTTGTTTACCATCCGTCAGGGAAAAAACTCGCAAGTGCAGGGTACAATTTAATCGAAATTTGGAATACAAATACCTGGATTACTGAAAAACAGATTCAAATCAATGGAAATATTTTAAATATTGATTATGATTATTCAGGCAACAGAATTGCTGTCGGTACAACAGTTGGAAAAGTTTTGGTTATTGATGCAAATACCGGTATTGAACTTTTGTCAATCTCGGATTTTACGAGTTACATATATTCAGTTCAATTTAGCCCTGATGACACTAAGGTTTTATCAGCAGGCATTGATGGGAAAATCAGAATTTGGGATTCAAGAACAGGCAAACATATAAGGACGATATCAGCACATCAGTCAACTATTTATAGTATTGCCATTAGTCCTGATGGGATGAGAATAGCATCTGCAGGCATTGATGGGGCTGTAAAAACATGGAATTTCGAAACAGGTGAATTAATAACAACTTTAAAAGGGCATATTTATGGAGTCCGGAGTGTAAGGTTTGACCCATTCGGAATTTTGATAGCTTCCGGAGGAGATGATAATCTTGTAAAAGTGTGGGAATTAGATGATATTCAAATCCAATCGGATATTTCTGACAATACATTTTCAATAGTTAAGCCGATGGCAGATGCTCTTGATATTGATTTGAATCTGTGCTATGTCGGACAATCCAAAGATTCCACTATAAATGAATTTGTCTTCAACAAAGATAACTGGAAATTCAGAGTTGATTCAATTTATATTCGGGGTAACGATGCATTTGCTTTCTCTTTAGTATCTGGCTTACCGGTGTATCATGTTGAAGGAAACAGTTCATACTCAGGTGAATTTAGATTTTCACCAAAAGAAGGAAGAGTGTACAATGCTGATATTGTTATTGTTACGCAGAATGAAGAGATATACAAAAAAATACGTGGAGAAGGTGTTAATAACCCGTTAGAATTATCAACAAGTATCATTGATTTCGGAAGAGTTGAAATCGGAAGCAGTAAAGATACATTAAAATCAGCAACAATAAAAAATGTAAGCGATGAAGTCATCGTTATAAAAAATACAAGGCACAGCTATCCTAATGACAGAGACTTTATGACTATATCCGGCGGCGGAGATTTTTCTCTTGAGCCCGGTGAAACACGATATATGGATATAAGGTTTACGCCTGCAATGGAGGGCAGAACTAATGGAACGATACTATTTGATTACGAAAGTTTTGGATCACCTGCAAAAATTCAATTGTTTGGTGAAGGTATAATATCATTTCCTAAAATTAGTTCAAGTGTTCAAAATTCTCTCGAAATTCTTTGCGATGAGACAGCACAAACAGAAATATTGCTTTATAATATTGGTGGTACACCTCTTATTGTTAATAAATTAATCTTGACAGGACCTGATAAAAATGATTTTAATGTTTATAAAATCCTGCCTGTAACAATACTTCCAAACGACAGTACCGAAATTCTGATTGATTTTAGTCCCGGTAGTATTGGCGAGAAAACCACTTATTTAGAAGTTACATCAAATGCTGTTCCTGATTCAGTATTTGTTATGGAAATAATCGGTAAGAAGGAAAAAGTTGAACTATCAGCTGAAGAATTTATAGATTTTGGTGTTTTATGCCCTAATGAAGAAATCGAATTTGAATTTACCATCGAAAATAAAAGTACTACAGATGTATCGGCACTTATCAGTTCAACAAATAATATAGAACTTGTCAGCAAGGAAGTCAATCTTAAAATCGGTCAGATTCAAAAAATCAGAGCTATACTCAAAGGTTTTGATAATGTCGGAGAAATAGTTGAAAAAATCACTTTAACAGACGATATATGCCATAGAAAGTTAGAAATCACCTTGAAGGGCACTGTTGTTTTCCCGGAATTGACTACAAATAATATTGAAATAAAATCTGTATTGGGTTATACCAGCCAAGATAAGTTGAGATTATTCAATTCATCTGAAAGGAATATTACAATTAATGGTATATCAAATATTATTGAACCTTTTAGAATTATAGAAAATCCATTTCCATATTATTTGGAATCTAATTCTCATCTTGACCTTACAGTTGAATTTAATCCACTTGACACTAATGTTTACAATCAATCCATTCTTGTTAATGTTGATGAATGTAATTATATAAAAGAGGTTCAACTCACAGGCTTACCATTTCCTTCTTCCTTAAACTTATCAATAGGCAGCTACGAGGCTTTTCCGGGAGATGAAATTATTATTCCGATAATGATTAATAATCCTGATAATTTTAACTTATTAGATTTTGGCCAAATATCATTTGATTTATACTTCAATCCTACTTTGATAAATCCAGTAGGTTATATTGCTAATCACATAAATGATAGATTAGCTAAAATCGAAATCAGAGATTTGAATTTATATGATGTTTCAAACAATGTTATTGAAAAAATAAAATTTAAAGTTGGACTTGGCAATGCCGAAAATTGTGAACTTGAAATAGACAATGCTAAATTCAGTAATAGCTTTTGGAATTTAAGCTTAGTTAATGGCAGCTTCAAACTTTTGGGAATATGCTTCGAAGGCGGAATTAGACTATTGAATCCAAGTGGTTCAGAAAACATAATAAGTGTATCCCCTAACCCTGTTTCTAATGACTTGAACATTTTACTTAATCTAATTGAAAAAGGACTTACTTCGTTAATTATAACAAATTCTATAGGAAATGTTGTTTTATATCAAAACTTTATAAATGAAACAGGAAATATAGAACTAACTGTTGATTCAACCAAGTTTTCAAATGGTGTGTATATTATAAATTTAAAAACCCCAACTATCAATAAAACAATAAAATTTCTTGTAAACAGATAGTGAATATGGACGAGCTGTTTCGCACATTTATTTGAAATTTCAAATCCAATTCACTTAATTGTAACTAAAGCTTTCCTGCAACCTTAAATATTAATATTATTATTTACTTATACTTTGCTAATTGATAATATTTTTTCAATTAGTATTATGGACATTTCGTTCTTCTGAATAGTTTGTGAAGATAAATATTAAGATCCATCTAAGTAATAAAATGTAACCTGAAATTGTCATTTTAATAATTATTTTTTTTTGAATTCTTTAAATATTTATTACTTTTATTTTTTTTTACTTGAGAATTTATGAAAAAGACTTACTACGAACGCAACAAGAAGAAAATTCTGAAAAAACTAAGAGATAAATATCAGCAAGACGAAGAGTATCGTAACAAAATCAAAGAACGATACAAAAAGAAGTATCATGAGGATGAGTCGTATAGAAATGCTACTGTTGAGAGGGCTAAGGCAAAATATGTGCAGATAAAAGATGTTTTGCACAATCTAAATAATAATATTCAATAGAAATAAAAAAAGCCAGCCCAATACTTATGGACTGACTTTTTCATTTCTGAAAAGTATTCTCTAAAAAATCAGATAGAATCTTTAAGCTTAAGAACTAAATCACAAATTCTGTTTGAGTAACCGAATTCATTATCGTACCAGCCAACTATCTTAATATGTGTACCGCGAGCTTGTGTAAGCAGTGAATCAAAAACACATGAATGAGGATTTCCTATGATATCGCTTGAAACAAGCGGCTCATTTGAATACTCGAGAATGCCTTTCATCGGTCCATCAGCAGCTTTCTTCATTGCAATATTGATTTCTTCAGGAGTTACTTCGCGTGAAAGAACGGCTGTTAAGTCAGTCAGAGAGCCATCCGGTACAGGAATGCGAACAGCATATCCATTTAATTTGCCTTTCATTTCCGGCAAAACCTCAGCAACTGCTTTTGCAGCGCCTGTTGTAGTCGGAATAGCATTTACTGCAGCAGCACGTGCTCTGCGCAAATCACTGTGAGGAAGGTCGAGAATCCTCTGGTCATTAGTATAAGCGTGAATTGTAGTCATAAATCCAGATTCAAGACCGAATTCATCATTTAGCACTTTCACCATAGGAGCCAGACAGTTCGTTGTGCAAGATGCATTCGAAAGTAATTTTTCATCACCTTTGATAACATAATCATTCACACCAAGCACTACACTTGCATCAAGGGGATCTTTTGCCGGTGCTGTGAGAACAACTTTCTTTGCTCCTGATGTTTCGATATGCTTTAGCAATTGGTCGCGTTTAGTAAACACACCTGTTGATTCGATAACAATATCAACATTCCGCCAAGGAATATTTGTAATTTCTTTTTCAGCTGATACAGGTATAGTAATTCCATTGACAATTATGTTATTTCCGTCAACGGAAACTTCACCTTTGAATTTGCCGTGTACTGAGTCATATTTAAATAAATGTGCAAGAGTGGCTGCACTTGTAAGGTCATTGATGCCTACAAATTCGACATCTGCATTTCTATTGATTAATTCCCGGAAAACTAATCTTCCGATACGTCCAAAACCGTTTATCGCAACTTTTAGTGCCATGTTAATATTACCTTTATTAAAAAGATGAAACAAAATATATCACCATTTTTAAAAAGACGAAAAAAGTAAATAAAAATTAGATAATTATCTAAATTTACTAAAAATTAATAAACATTGTTTCATTTTCACATTCTTTTTTTGTATTTTTGTTATTAGAGAAATTGAAAATTTTGTGATTAAAATATCATTATTGGAGACATCATGGAACTTAAAAATTTAAATAGCTTTATAGAGATTGCGAAACAAAAATCGCACAAGAAAATTGCAGTTGCAGCTGCTGAGGATGAGCCAGTACTTCTCGCTGTAGATGCAGCATATAAGGAAGGAATAGCAGACCCGATTTTAGTGGGTAATCATGATAAAATAAAAAGTATTGCAGATAAAGCAAATATTGATATATCAAAATATGAATTTATTGATGAAAACGACCCGGCAAAATCAGCAAAAACAGCAGTTTGCTTAATTCGGGATAATGCTGCACAAATTTTGATGAAAGGGCTTGTCAATACAGCCGATTATTTGAGAGCAATATTAAATAAAGAGTTAGGACTCAGAAAAGGGGAACTTCTTTCACATATTGGATTTTTTGAAACACCATTTTATCATAAAGTTATCGCACTGACTGACGCTGCTCAAAATTTAGCTCCGGATATTACCGAGAAAGTGGCTATTATTAATAACTCAGTCGATTTGTTCCATCGCTTGGGTATTATGAATCCGAAAATTGCACTTATTGCTGCTATCGAAGGTGTCAACCCAAAAATGCCTGCGACAACAGATGCTGCTATTATCACTATGATGAATCGTAGAAAACAAATCAAAGGATGCATTATTGACGGTCCACTCGCATTTGATAATGCTGTCAGCCGAGAAGCTACAGAGCATAAAGGAATAATAAGCGATGTTGCAGGAGATGCCGATTTGATATTTACTCCAAATATCGAAGTTGGTAATGCACTTTACAAGAGCTTTACATATTTTGGAGGTGCAACAGTTGCTGCTGTAATTCTGGGTGCATCTGTACCAATAGTTCTTACATCTAGAGCCGATTCGGACAAAAGCAAATTAATGTCAATTGCACTTGCGGCATCATATTAAAATAATCGGAGAAAAACAATGAAGATTTTAGCTATTAATCCGGGCTCTACTTCTACGAAAATTGCAGTATTTGACGATTTGGTTTTGAAGTATGATAAATCTCTCAGACATAGTGTTGAGGATTTGCAAGGATTTAATTCAATAATTGAACAGTATGAATTTCGTAAAAATTGCATTCTTGATTTTCTATCTGAACAAAATGACTCCCCTAAATCAATTGACATTTTTGTTGGACGTGGAGGTCTTGTGAAGCCAATTCCGGGTGGAGTTTACAAAGTAAACGAATCACTTCTTCGTGACCTGCGAAAAGGTATTATGGGTGAGCATGCATCAAACCTTGGTGGAATACTTGCTTTTGAGATTGCCAAAAGTGCCGGAAAGGAAGACAAGTCTTATATTGTTGACCCTGTAGTTGTTGACGAACTCGATGAAATTGCCAGATTTTCCGGGCGTCCGGAAATGCCAAGAGTTAGTATTTTCCACGCACTTAACCAAAAAGCAGTTGCGAGAAGATTCGCTCGAGAGCATGGGAAAAAATATGAAGAGCTTTCGCTTATAGTTGTTCATCTCGGTGGAGGTATAACTGTTGGTGTCCACAAAAATGGAAGAGTTATTGATGTAAATAATGGCTTGGATGGAGAAGGTCCCTTTTCACCCGAAAGAACCGGAAGTCTTCCGGTCGGCTCACTAATTAAATTATGCTTTTCCGGGAAATATCAGCTTCATGAAGTTCGCAAGATGATTACAGGAGCGGGTGGGATGGTGTCATATCTTGGTACAAACAATGGCACAGAAGTCGAAAAACGAATTGAGAATGAAGACCACCAAGCTCAAATGGTTTATCTTGCAATGGCATATCAGGTTGCTAAAGAAATTGGTGCATGTGCTACAGTGCTGTCGGGGCGAATTGATGCAATTCTCATTACCGGCGGTCTTGCATATTCAGAATTACTCACAAAATGGATAAACAAAAGAGTTGCATTCCTTGCACCTGTTCATATTTATCCGGGAGAAGACGAAATGCAGGCGCTCACTGAAGGCGTTTATTATGCTACTAAAGGTGAAATACCAATAAAGAATTATATCTAATATTTTATATATTCATATTATTTCTATTAAATTATGTCCCGGCAGTTTTATCAAATAGTCGGGACATATTTATATAAAAAATGGATTAAAGAAGTATCCAGCATTTATATTTTGTTATTTTTACAATGCATGTTAGATATACCTTTATTATTGATTTTTTCCTGATAAATAATAAAGAATTTTAAGGTTATAATATTAATTCATGGTACAAGTCAATATGTCTTTTTGTAATTTTATCAATTGAAAAATCTGCTGATATTTCAATTGATCTTAAACCCATTTTCTTTCTAAGAACAGTATCATTAACTAATTGATTCAAACGTGTGTTTAAAGAAATATTATCCCCAATTTCAACAAGAAATCCATTCTCATTATGCTTAACTATTTCTGGAATACCCCCTGCTTTGGAGCAAACAACAGGCAATCCAATTGCCATCGCATCAAGTATGGACGAGCCAAGACCTTCGGACTTAGAGAAAAGAGTAAAAATGTTGAAAACCTTTAAATAATCCTCAACATTATTAACAAACCCCGGAAAAATACATTTTTCCGAAATACCAAGATTAACTGATAAATTTTTAATCTTTTCGAAATCTTCACCTGAACCTAAGGCGCAAAATTTGACGTTGGATTTATCTCGCAAAATAGGTGCAATAGCACTAAGCATACCCTCGTAATTTTTTTCAACTGAAAATGCTGCAATTGTTCCGATAACAATTTCGCTATCGGAGATATTGTATAATTGTTTGATTTTATCAGAAAATTTATGTTCCAATTTATTCAAATCAATACCATCATATATAACACATAGTTTGTTTTCAGGTAAGTCGGATTTAAGAAGTGAGCGTTTAACTGCCTCCGAAACACAAATAATTCTATTTAAATTATCGGAGAAATACTTCTTTTGGCTTAATATATTTTTCTTAATTGGAAATTCTACTCTGCGTGATACAACAAGTTTTGGTTTGGAAAAGAATAATTTGGACATTAAGCCTATTGAATGGGATTTGGATGAATGGCAGTGCAGGACATCAAATTTATTATTCCTTGCCAACTGAGCTACTTTAAATGCTGAAAATAAATCAAATTCACTACTCATTGGCAAATCAATAAATGGTGCATCCTTTTCAATTAGTCTTATATGCATTTCCGAATTGGTTTTACAAATAAATTTCGAGTTGATTCCCATATTTAAAAGATACGTATGAAGATAAAATGCCTGTTGCTGACCGCCTCGCCAGTAAGACTCAGAATCAAGGTGAAGTACAGATAGATTTTTCATTCCGACTCATTTTCATAAATT
Source organism: Ignavibacteriota bacterium (assembly GCA_019637995.1). NCBI lineage: Bacteria > Pseudomonadati > Ignavibacteriota > Ignavibacteriota bacterium. The sequence goes on along the minus strand of JAHBUQ010000001.1, from coordinate 468,164 downwards.
TTAAGATACTTAATCATCACACCGATTGATGACATTACAGACAAAATAAAGCCTTGTCTGCTATCAAGTATGCCTTTATCAAGAAAGTAAGTATTGATGAATTTCCAGAATCCTCTAAAAATTATGCCAATTTTTGATACTTTTTTTCCTTTGTTTTCTTCGACAGAGAGGTCAGAATAAAGTATCATTTTTTGAAAATGTGAATTCAAATCATCATAAGTATAATGAAAAATCTGGCTTTCGATTTTTCCAACCGGGTAAGTTGTTATAACTGATTCATGAACTTTTTTTTCATTAAATCCTGCAAAATTTTTATTAAAAAGTCTTAAAGGATAGTCTCTCTGCCAACCCGAATATTTAATTAATTTACTTAGATAGAATGACTTACGCTTTATTTTAAAGTTATTGAATGTAGGATTAATTAGAATTAATTTTATATCTTCAGCCAACTGCCCTGATACAACTTCATCAGCATCAAGAGATAAAATCCAGTCAAAGTTTGCATAATTCACGGCTCTACGCTTGGCGATTCCGAATCCATGCCACTCTCCCCCATCATAAATTTTACATCCGAATTTTTGGGCAATTTCGATAGTTTTATCAGTTGAGCCATTGTCAAGCAGTATAATCTCATCAGCCCAAGCCACAGACTCAAGGCATCTTGAGATGTTTTTCTCTTCATTTTTGGCAATAATTACAACTGATATTTTTTCCATATTACTTGTTTAGAAGCTCAAAATTTTTAAATGTTGCCACAGGTCTGTTTAAAATTTTATTTTCGATGAAAGTAACAAGTCTGTATTTGAATTTCTCATGCATGTGTGGTTCTCTTTGAGCATCAGGTGCACCTGAATACTGGAGTTTATCCTTCCAGTGGTGCCTTTGGATCATATTCTTCATTACTTTTGGATGAGTCCCTTCAAATTTCTGAACCCGATTTAGTGGACCATAATCAAATTCTTTTGGTTTATTGATATATAACTCGTTAGCTTTTTCGATTCCTTTGTGATTTGAATCAATCGCTTTACTTTTTGCCTGCATTAGTTCCGGAGGTCTGACCCATCCATAATGGTAAATATTTGCATTTGCCTTAACAACCCTTAATTTGCGTGTCCCTTCATTTTGGTGGGGCTTTTCGTAATGCTCAAAATATCTGAATGATTGAGCACTTTCCCATGAGTGTATTTTCGGATTATTTCTCACAATTCTCACTTCATAGGGATACCATCCATGAGACTTATGATAATGCTCGTAATCAGCCCAGAAATGATAGTAATCAAACAGAAATCCTTCTACTTCATCATCATCAAGGAATTCCTTGCAGCGAGATTCTATCACAGGCAAGTCGTTTTCATGGACAACTTCATCTGCCTGCAGATAGAATAACCAGTCACCTGAACAGGCATTCATAGCTATGTCAGTCTGTAAAGCATGTATTGCACCCTTTTGCATGAATTTTTCATCCCAAACTGTATCAATAATCCTGACTTTATCACTTCCAATAGATAATATATCTTCACGGGATTTGTCATCAGCATCACTATTGCCGACAGCAATAACAAACTCGTCTACAATTGGTAAAATTGACTGAACAGACTCTTTAACAGGATAATATAATTTTGTTCCATTCCTTACAAATGAGAAACCGCTGATTTTCATTAATTCTATAATAAATTTTACAAATTTGGAAAAACAAAAATAGTAAAAATATTACTATTAAAAAATTTATTGGATATTTTGTTAGGAAAAGCTAATCAGTAAACATATAATTAATTCTCTTCAAATCATCTAACAGCATCTTTCTAGCCCTGAACAAATGTGCTTTTACGGTGCCCAACGGCATATCCAGCCGATTAGATATTTCGTTATAATCCATTTCATCATCATGCCTCAATTTGATAATGATTCTATACTTTTCGGGCAGATTTTCAATAGCAGTTTGGAGAGCTTTAACTCTTTCCTGATTAATATACTCAGTATCGGGTTGCAGTGAATTATCCTCGATTTCCATATAAATAGCGTCATCGTCGTCATCTTTCCCTGCAATTGGCTTGTCAAGAGAAATAATATTAAGTCGTTTTTTTCGCAAGAAATCAATACAAGTATTTGATGCAATTCTATAAATCCATGCAGAAAAAGTAAAATCAGACTTGTATCTATCCATTGCTCTATATGCTTTTATGTAAGTTTCCTGAAGCAAATCATCTATATCGTCTTCGTCTTTGACCATTTTTCTGATTAAGGATGAAAGTACATTTTGGTATTTTTTTTGTAAAATACCAAATGCATTATTATCACCTGCAAGAATTCTTTCGATTACTTTTAAATCCTCGTTTTGTGATATATTATTGTCGCGAGATTTAATTTCTGACATAATTATACTAAAATACAAAATTCAAGAATTTGAAAGTAATAAAAATAGTTCAAAAATTAAAATTATTTATAAGAATGTTTGATTGTATTGCCATTTATTGCAAAAATTGAATTCTCTGCAATATTTGTTGCAAGGTCGGCAATGCGTTCAATATTTCTTATTATACTGATATAATGAAGTGACTTTTCAATAGTTTTTGGGTCAGATTTCATTGTTGCAATGATTTCAGCCATAATATTTTGCCTGTATGAATCAATTTCATTGTCAGAATTGCAAACATGCCTTGCTAGATCAATATCTTGAACTATGAATGATTTAAAACCTGACAGAATCATTTGCCTTGTTCCTTCAGCCATTTGAGCAATTTCGAAATGGGAAAGAATTGGAGAAATATTCAATAAATCAATCGCATCACGGCTTATATTAACAGTATGGTCTGCCATTCTTTCCAGATCAAGATTGATTTTCATCAATGATTGAATATTCCTGAGTGATGATGCTTTGGGTGAATATTTTGCTATAAGTGATATACACTTTTCATCAATAATTATTTCTAACCGGTTTGCTCTTGGTTCATGACTGAAAATTACCTCATTAAGCAAATCCGTATTTTTGCTGAATAATCCGTTTACAGCCTTGTCAAGCATAGTCTCAATTAGAGAAACATAGCTCGAAATATCACCTTTCAAAATATTTAATTCCATCTCGAAAGCAGTCTCAAGATTTATCATAATTTCCCTTTGATAACAAACTCTTTTTGTGGTATCTGAATTATAAATTTTGTACCTCTGCCGGCATCACTTTCAATACTTATATCACCCTCATGAAGTAAAATGATATGTTTGACAATCGAAAGCCCAAGACCTGTACCACCAACTTTTCTTGACCTAGATCTGTCAACTGTATAGAATCTCTCAAAAAGTCGGTTGTGGTGTTCTTTTGGAATGCCTAATCCGGTATCTTCGACTTTTAATACTAAAAAGCCGTCGTTTCGACATGCAGTGATTTTGACATATCCTGAGTCTGTATATTTAATCGCATTATCAATAAGATTTATGAGCACTTGTTCAATTCTGAACGGGTCAATTATTACTTCAGGCAAACCTTCTTCAATTTCAGTAATTAATTTGATACCTTTTGTATTAATTTTTTGCTCGAAAACACGTATCATACTATCAAATAAAGTACTTATATTTGCCTTCGATAACTGGATGTGAGATGTTTTTTGTTCTACCTCAGAAAGTGTCAGAAGGTCTTGCACGATACTAATCAATCTTTCTGTATGTCTTTTTATTATTTCGATGTAGGGTGTAATATCCTGGCCTGAGCCGATATCATCTTCAAGAGTTTCAATGAAACCCTTGATTGCAGTAAGTGGTGTCCTGAGCTCGTGAGTAACATTTACAACGAAATCCCTTTTTACATTTTCCAGTTTTTTTATACTTGTTATATCATGGAAAAGTACTACAACTTCACTTTTGGATTCTATATAATTTGCACTGCAAATGAAAATCAAATTATGAAATTCTATTTCTTTTGTAATATGTTTCTTTTTCTTTACCACAGCTTTAATTAAATCTCCAAATTCAATTGGAGGAATCAGCTCCCAAACAAATCTGCCTTTGACTATGTTTGTCTTGCATATATTTTCAAAGCTCTTGTTATGGATAACAATTTTACCTTGTTTATCAAGCACAATTAATCCAGCCTGCAGCGAACTAATTAAAGTAAGATACTGATCCTGCTGAGATTCGGCAAGGACAAAATAATCCTTTAATTTTTCAGTCATCTGATTGAAGTTCCTGGCAAGATGTGATATTTCATCATTACCGGGAATAAAAACTTTATTGTCAAAATCACCGAGAGCGACTTTTCTGGATGCACGGGTGAGCTCGCTTATAGGTTTTATTACTTTATAGGAAAAGGACAAAACAAATACAATAGCGAAAATTATTATAAATATTGCAATTAGAAGTATTTCACTTCTTAAAATTTTAGATATATTAATAATTTCAGAGAAAAATATCCCGACTCTCAGAATTATAAAATCATCAGGCGATATGTTGACTCTGCTTGAAACATGCAATATGCTTTGGTCTAAGTAATAGTAAGAAATTTCTGAGCCGGAAATTAAAGGCTCCACATCTATTTTTGAAGATAAATTGTCAATTAGTTGAGGATTAATATCCGAATCTGAAACAACATTACCTTTACTATCAATAATTGTAATTCTGGTTTGTGTTTTGCTTCCAATATCAATTAAAAATGCTCTGAGTTCATTAAGTTGATTCTTATCATAGAATTCAATTATATTGCTAGAAATTATATCATTATATGTTTGTAGGTTTTTGATTGCAATTGCTACATAATACTGCTTGATTGTTTTATATGAAAAAAACATAATAAGTCCGGTAAAAGTAAAAATTACCAATAGAAATCCAAAAAATATCTTCCATGATAAGGATTTCATTAGTCTTCTAATTTATATCCAATGCCACGGATATTTTTAATGAATTTACCGGCTTCTCCGAGTTTTTCTCTCAAGTTTTTTATATGCACATCAATAGTTCTGTCCAAAACACCTTTATCCTGAGCACCTAAATAATCAAGAATTTGCTCGCGTGAATAAACCCAGCCTTTACGCTCTGATAGTAGTCTCAAAATACGAAATTCGGTTGAAGTAAGTTCAATTTTCTTTTCATCAAGAAGAACATCATACTTCTGAAGGTCTATTGTAAGGGAATCTCCTACAACGATTTTTTTTGATTTCACAGTTTTTTCATCTCTTCGAAGCACAGCTTTAATTCTTGCAGTAAGTTCTCTAGGCGAAAAGGGCTTTGTAACATAATCATCAGCACCGAGTTCAAGTCCTAAAACTTTATCCATTTCATCAATTCTCGCAGTAAGCATTATAACGGGAATTGAAGAGAATTTATCCTCTTTTTTTAAATATTTACAGATTTCAAAACCATCTGCATCGGGAAGCATAAGGTCGAGAATAAATAAATCAGGTGTATTTGTTTTTAAAAATTTAAATAAGCCGTTTGCATCTTCAAAAGTTTTGACTTTGTAGCCGGCTTTTGTAAGATGAATTGATAAAAGTTCTGTAATATCAGGTTCATCATCAACTACAGCAATTAACTTTGCTGCCGGAGCTTTAAAGCCCGGTAAATTTTCATTCATGTTATCAATGATTTCGTTTTCCATTTTTCTTTTTTCAATTTTGAATAATAAATATATTCAAAACTATAAAATTATTGTTAATTTATCGTTAATTTAAAGAATGAAACATATTAATTTTTAAAATAATTTAATTTAGATGAATAAAATTACTTTTTTGGTTCCTGAACTTGTGGCACAACAAACGTATTTGAGTCAGGAGGAGTTGGCGTTTGTGACGGTGACTCAAGAATCATATCATCAGGATTTTCAATTAATTTTGGAGGAAATTCAATGTCCTTAAGCATTTCCACCGGATCAGAAATCAAGCTTTCGGCGCTTTTTAATATTGATGCCGGGTCTTTAAGCAACTGTTTAGGGTCCAAAGCATTTGGCTTTTGAACAGGTGGTTTTCGTTCCGGCTTAATTTTACCTTTTTCAGGAGTTACCGGTTTTGGTGGAAATACAACCTCACGCTCTTTAAGTGAATCGGGTATTTCACCTGTATTGACTGCCATTTTGTAAGCAACGCCTAAATTTACTTCTTTGGCGTGCTCTGTCTCAGGATATTCATCAAGCAGAATTTTATAATATGCAAGAGCAGAATCCGGAAGCCTTAAATATCGTTCATAAATCCATCCGATTGTATAAACCGAAGCAGGAGTGTATTTTGAGTTAGGGTATTTGAAATATACTTTGGAAAATTGGTCTATAGAATAATTATAATCACCATGCCGCATTAAATTCAATCCGGATGTATATAATTCTGCAACTGTATCAATAACGAAATTACTTGTATAACCTAACTGAAGCTGAGCATCTTTGCCGAATTCTGTCAATGGATGATTCATGACAATAATTTCCAGAAGTGAATCTGCAAGAAATGCATCTTTTTCTTTCATAATTCGGGAATAAGAATAATAATACTGCGAACTTTCCGGCTGTCGAAGAGGAGCATTATCTACAGCTAATTTGAAATAATATTCAACAGAATCTTTATTATCCAATTCCTCATGAATTCTACCAATTGCATACAAATGAGAACATAGCTCAAGCCGCGTTGAATCAGTAACTTCACTTTCATCGGATTTCAATTTAGCCAGAAGTGGTTCAGCTGCTTTTTGCTTCAAATCCCAAGTATTCATAAGCTGGAACATTTTTTCCGCTGTTTTGAAAACAGGCGTTCTTGTTACACGAGCTTTAGCAAACATTGACCTTGCTCTTACATAATCATTCCTATCGTAATAATTTTGTCCTTTTTCGTAATAATATGTAAGCAATGCCGGATTATTTGAATATGCAGAATCAACGGTTTTTTCAAATTTCGCAAGTTCTTCTGTTGTATACTTAACTTCGTCTTGATTAGGTACATAATTTGTATCAAGCCATTTCAATCGTGCAATCTGTAGTTGCTGCACTTTAGTGTGAGCAATCCACTCTTCATATTTTCCGTCTCGCTCTAACTTTCTAAGTATTTCATCAGCTTCATCATATCGTTTTAAGCGACCCAATGATGCAGCCTGATATAAATATGCTTCAAATTTTTGAATATATTCAGGTGAATATCTGTGAACAAGTCTGAAAGCGGCTTCAGCAGCTTCAAATCTGTGAATCCTAAATAAAAGAGCCGCCATATCAAGTTGCCAGCGGGCTTTTATCTTGCCGTCATCAGTCTGCGATATTGCATTTCGGTAGGGTCTCAATGCTTTTTCGTGGTCATTATTCAGCAGTGCAAGCTCAGCTTCAATTCTAAAAGCTTCCGATAGAATATCATAGCGTTTTTTCTGCCAAGCGATATCAACAGTTCGCGAAAGCATAACTTCGCCTGCTAAGAATTTTCTCTGAATCAATAAATTTTTTGTATAAAGCAGATGTGCATCCGGCGATAAATCACCGTCAGGGAATTTATCTACAAGTTCACTGCATTTGAGCTGAGAATTTAGCCAGTCTTCCTGATAAAAGAATGATTTAGCCATCAGCCAGAGCGAACCTTCGACATAATCGCTCTTTCCTTTTCTTGCTAAAATTTTTGAACCTTTTATAATTATTGAGTCAAGTTTTACCTGTACAGGCTGACGTTTTTGTTTACTAACTATAAATTCGGTCAAAAATGCAGGAGGACCCATTGTAGTTTCTTCAGATACGAATATTTCGGGCTGTGGTACAAATACCCTTGGTTGGACTCTGCGCTTTTCTTCCTGAAATTCAAATTCTTCTTCGGCTTCGTAAGTAAGCCGTTCCATATTATAAAAAGTATTGAAGTAAGTTGTGAAATTCGTATAATTAGAACAAGCACTGCCCATCAAAATATACGATGCTGCTGTAATCAAAATGATAGCTAATATTCTTCTCAATTTCATATTACTTTTTATATATATTTATTAGAAATAATTATTATTGCAAATATCTTAACATTAAGACACATAAATCTCAAAAATGTTTCATTTAACTGGAAAAAAGCATATAACTCAATCTGAATTATATGCTTTTGTTCAAATTTATCAAAAATATTATGCTTTTGCTCGGCGGGTTGTTTTCTTTTTAGAAGACGAATTCTCTATCAATGCTAAACATTCTTCCAAAGTTAATGAAGCAGGCTCTGTACCTTTAGGAATCTTTGCATTTGTTTTTCCATCGGTAACATAAGGACCAAATCTACCTTTCTTGACTTTGATATTATCATTTAAAGGAAATTCTTTAATATTTGCACCTTGTGATGATTCTTTTTTTGCATTGACTCTTGCTTCTGCTTCTTCAGGTGTGATAGTAAATATTTCATCTTCGCTTATAGATGCAAAGATTGACCCTAACTTAACATAAGGTCCGAATCTTCCTATCTGAGCTGTAATTTCGCTGCCGTCAGAAGCTAAACCAACTTTTCTTGGGAGGGCAAAATACTGAAGAGCATCAGATATTGTTGCTTGCTCCATTCTCATACCTTTTGGAAGAGATGCAAACTTGGGTTTTTCAATGTCTTCTTTATCGCCTAGCTGAAACATAGGACCGTATGGACCGATTTTTACATAAATTGGACGTCCTGATTTAGGATCAGTACCAAGTTCGCGCGATTGGACGGCTTCTTCACGAGAAATACCGTCTGAACTTTCAATTGTTTTGTGAAAAGGATGATAAAATCCTGCTATCATACTCTGCCACTCAATTTTTCCTTCAGCTATCTCATCAAATTCTTCCTCTACTTTTGCAGTAAAATTAAAATCCACAACTACCGGAAAAAATTTAACCAAGAAATCATTTACAACTAATCCCATATCAGTTGGAAATAATTTTGCTCTTTCACTGCCTGTTGTCTCAGATTTTTTTGTGATTGTAACCTGATTTTCTGCCAGCTCAAGAGTAAAGTATTCTCTGATTTTACCTTCACGGTCACCCTTCTCAACATAGCCTCTGTCCTGAATAGTTGAAATTGTCGGAGCGTAAGTAGATGGCCTTCCAATACTCAATTCTTCCAACTTTTTCACCAAACTTGCTTCTGTATATCTGGCAGGTGGATTCTTGAAAACCTGTCTGCCGGTGATTTTTTCTCTTTCAGGATTTTCACCTTGCCTTATTTTCGGCAGCATTTTTGACCCATTTTCTTCGCCATTATCCTCATCCGAACTTTCAATATAAACCTTCAGAAAGCCATCAAATTTGATAACTTCGCCTGTTGCTACAAAAAGCTCTTCAGAATTTGAAATTTCAATATTAGCGGTCGTTTTTTCAAGTTCAGCATCAGCCATCTGACTTGCTACAGTTCTTTTCCATATTAATTCGTATAATCTTGACTGGTCTCTTTCACCTTTGATTTCAGATGCAGAAATATCAGTTGGTCGGATTGCTTCGTGTGCTTCCTGTGCTGATTCGTTCTTGGTTTTAAATTTTCTAAGGTTTGAATAATTCTTGCCAAACTCACTTGAAATAAAATCTTTTGCATTATTGAGAGCATCATCAGATAAATTTAACGAATCAGTTCTCATATAAGTTATCTTTCCGGATTCGTATAATTTTTGAGCAACTATCATAGTCTGCTTTACCGAGAAACCTAATTTGCGGCTGGCTTCCTGCTGGAGAGTAGAAGTTGTAAATGGAGGTGAAGGTGATTTCTTGCTCGGCTTCACAATCAAATCTGACACAGTAAAAGTCGAATTTTTGATATGATTTAAAAATTTCTCTGCCTCTTCAAGAGATTTGAAGCGTTTTTTTAATTCAGCATTGAATTTTTTATTCTCTTCAGTCAGAAATTCACCAATAATTCTAAAAGAAGCTTCTGATTTAAAATCTTCTATCTCACGCTCTCTTTCGACAATTAATCTCACCGCAACAGACTGAACTCTTCCTGCAGACAGTCCTTTCTTGACCTTCTTCCAAAGAACAGGCGAAAGTTCGTAACCAACAAGGCGATCCAGAACACGCCTTGCCTGCTGGGCATCAACCAGATTCTTATCTATGATTCTTGGATTTTGGATAGCTTTACTGATAGCTGTTTTAGTAATTTCGTGAAACACTATGCGCTTTGTTTTTTTATAATCAAGTCCAAGAGCTTCACACAAATGCCATGCAATTGCCTCACCCTCGCGGTCCTCATCGGTAGCAAGCCATACAGTTTCACTTTCTTTTACTAATTTTTTTAATTCAGATACTGTTTTCTTCTTTTCCGGAGAAATTTCGTAATTTGGTATGAAGCCTTTTTTAATATCTATAGACATTTCCTTTTTAGGAAGGTCACGAATATGTCCTACACTCGAAGTAACATAAAAATCTTTACCCAATAATTTCTCTATGGTCTTGGCTTTTGCCGGCGATTCCACAATGACCAGTGATTTTATTTTTTTTTCAACACTCATATTGATTTGTTAGTTTTTGAAATTTTGTAAAACAAAAGAATTTAGTTTACGATTAAAAACAAATTGAATTGCACTTGAAAGATTTTTGGCAATAATGCAAACCAGCAAAATTCATAACTCCTTAAAGGATTCAATCCATTTGAGAATAAATTAAAATACTTACAAAGTATTATTATTATAATGGCTTAGTATATATATTATCCTTTTTGGAATTAATTTAATTATTTCTGAATAATATTTTGATATTAAAAAAGTTAATATTAAGTTTGTATTTTATTTTTGAGCAAAAAAATAATTTTGCTTTAATTTTTTAGGAGATAAATTAAGTGAGTCATCATAGTTTAAATATTGACACAATTTGCGTTCATGCCGGCTTAAAAGAAAGCCCTGAAGGTGCAGTAGTTACCCCTATTTTTCAAACATCAACATTCAAATTCCAATCAGCTGACCATGGCGCCAGACTTTTCAATGGTGAAGAAGAAGGTTATATTTATACCAGAATGCGTAATCCTACTGTAGAAGCTATGGAGGATGCTGTTGCTGCGTTGGAAGGCGGAGTAAAAGCAATCGGATGCGCCAGCGGAATGGCTGCAGTTCATCTAATCATTGCATCAACCTTAAAAACAGGCGATCATGTAATTTGTTCAGAAGCAGTATATGGTCCAACTGTAACAATCTTGAAGGATTTGTTCACACATTATAATGTTGATACTACTTTTGTTGATACATCAAATTTAGCAGCGATTGAAGCAGCTTTCAAACCAAATACCAAGCTTGTTCATATAGAAACACCCGGGAATCCAACATTAATAATGGCAGATATCAAAGCAATAGCTGATATGTCACATTGCCGTGGTGCAAAACTTTCTGTTGACAGCACCTTCATGAGCCCGGTATATCAACGTCCATTCGAGTTTGGTGCTGACTATATCATGCACTCAATGACAAAATTTTTAAATGGTCATGCTGATGTTGTTGCAGGTATTGTCGTATTAAATGACATAGCCGAATACAAACATTTCAGGAAAATGTCCAATTTAATAGGTGGTGTAATTGATCCTTTCAATTCATTCCTTGTTCATCGCGGTTTGAAGACATTGGCTTTACGTGTGCGTAAACAAGCTGAAAATGCCCAAAAAGTAGCCGAATATCTTGAAAATCATCCAAAAGTTGATTGGGTAAGATTCCCCGGACTAAAATCACATCCACAATACGAACTCGGACTCAAACAAATGACCGGTCACGGCTCGATGATTGCACTTGAATTAAAAGGCGGATACGATGCCGGGAAAAAATTAATGGATACAATAGAACTTTTTGTACTTGCTGTTAGCTTAGGTGGTGTTGAATCGCTTATTCAGCATCCAGCATCAATGACTCACAATTCAATGGGCAAAGAAGCTCGCGAGCAAGCGCATATAACCGATGGACTTGTTCGCATAGCTATCGGCATCGAAGATGCTGATGACCTGATTGCTGCACTGGACAAAGGATTAGCAGGAATTTAATCCGGAATTTTTCTTAATAACAACATAATAATAACTCTTCTCTATTAAAAATTAGATGTCCAACAATCAAACAAATGATTTTGGACATCTAAGAATATTTAATAATTTTTCATTAAATTATAGATCCTCCACTGCCAGACATAATCAAGTGTGTATTATTTGTTTGATTTAAAAATTGAGCAATACTTTGTATTTAGTAAATATACGACTCTATACACACCATAACCAAAAAATGGAGCTGCAATTACATCTACCGAATAGTGTACGTGCTGAATTACAACAGCAAATCCAATAATGATGGTAGCAATCAGGAAAAATATTTTATAAGATTTTTTTTGCGATACTAAATACATTATATAAATCGTTGCAGTATGACCGGAAAAGAATAAATCCTTAGTCATCAACTTGCCAACACCTACTTCCGAGACCAACGGGTCTATAAGCGGCAGAATTGTAGCCGGTGCTTCAAGCGGAATAGAATACATGGCTAAAATACGTATGGCAAGCATCAGAACGTAACTCTGGAGTCCAAGTATAAGAGCTTTTGGCGATTGCAACAAACTGATAATTGCAATAACCACTGTTGAATACATTATTATAAAAGTGAACCACGAAATATCAACAGGATTGAATAATTCTAGAATCGGGTCAGGCAAAATTACACCCGGCCGGTCTTCAACAAATGCTAAAAATCTAGTGAAGATATATAAACCGATTACGACACTCAGAGCGGAAAAAATGAAATAAGGCAAAAACTTTTTATTACTTAATTCCACTTGCCAATTTGTTTTAATATTATTCCAAATCATTAATTCACCATATTTTTAGACTAAAAATTACTATATGAGAAAAATAATTAAAAGTTATTGTATTTGTTGGGATAATTTACTTATTTTTATAATTGAAACAATGACAAAAAATAAACGTAATTAAAATAAATTAAACTTTTTATTAAATAAGGAACAAGTAAAATGGAAGATATGAACCAACAACAGCCTAAAATGCCGGCTTATCCGCCTCCACACAGGAGTCAAAGAAGAAGAACGAGCAATTGGTGGATTCCCTTATTGATTATTGGTGTGGTAGTAGCACTATTCTTTGTTTTTATTGCCGTTATCATATCACAGATTGGAGGATCTTTTGAAAAACAAAAAGTAGAAGTGAAAAACAATTCAGTTCTATATCTGACTTTCAAAGGTGGAATGCAGGAATATGCAAAAAGTAATCCTTTTTCAGCATTTACCGGTACTAGTAGTGGAGCATCGTTTTTTGAAACAATTCGTGCTATTCAGAATGCTGCTGATGACGAAAAAATCAAGGGCATTTATATTAAGCAAGATTTTGAGGCATTTGGTTGGGCTAAAGCATTAGAACTTCAGGAAGCTCTTGAAGAATTTAAGAAATCCGGAAAATTTATTTATGCATTTATGGAAGTAGGTGCAGAAAATCAATATTTCAATATACTTCCGGCTGACTCAATATTTATGCCCGGCGAAGGTATAATGGAACTTAATGGTTTTGGCGCTTCCTCACTGTTTTTGAAAGGATTTTTCGAGAAAATAGGTATTGATTATCATGTAGTGCATTATGAAGACTTTAAGTCAGCTGCAGATATGTATAATCAAACAAAATATACAGATTCAGCCAAACACCAAATCCGTGTTATTCTTGAACAGCGTAACAAATATTTTGTTTCTTCTGTGGCAAAACACAGAAATATGAGTGAAGAGAAAGTCACAGATGTAATGAATAGGGGCATTTATACAGCAGATTCTCTTCTTACGGAAGGTTTCATTGATGAATTTGCTACCGAGTTGAATGTTCGCGATTTTATCAGATATCGTGCTAATGATGAGCCTTACAATCTGAAATTGACTGTTAGTCAGGATGATAAAGAAAATCTTTATAATAAGGATTTCAAAGGTAAACTAAATTTGGTTGGTGTATCTGATTATCTTACAACCCTAAAACCTACTAAAGAAGATGTTTTTGATAAAGATATTGAAATTGCAGTAGTTAATGGTGTCGGTCCTATCAATTCAGGAAGAGATACAGACGATGGATTCAGCAGTGATTACACAATTCGCTCAGGGGATTTTGTAAGGAACTTAAGAAAAGCAAGAAATAATGATAAAGTAAAAGCTATAATTATTAGAATTGACAGCCCTGGTGGCTCTGTTATTGCCTCAGAAGAAATATGGGATGAAATTATACGTGCCAAAAGTGTAAAGCCGGTTTATGCATCAATGAGTGATGTTGCTGCATCAGGCGGCTACTATATGGCAATGGCTTGCGATACTATTATCGCTCACCCTGCAACTATTACCGGATCTATCGGTGTTGTTATGGCTATTCCTAATGTTAGCGGCACTATGAGCAAATTAGGTATGACAGCAGATACAATCAGTCTTAGCAATGCTGCTCAGTTTATGAACGGAATGTTTCCTTATGATAAACAATCTATGGATAAGCTACGTGGCTTGTCAAGAGGAATTTATGACAGGTTTATTACGCGTGCTGCCGAAAGCAGAGGTATGACTTATGAGGAATTACGCTCGGTTGCCAAAGGTCGCGTATGGACCGGAGAAGACGCAAAAGAAAGAAATCTTGTTGATGCTCTTGGGGGTTTAAATACATCTATTGATATGGTGAAAAACCGCCTTGGTATTCCTCTTGATAAAAAAGTTTATGTTAGATTCTATCCTGAAAAAGTTGATGATATGCAATTATTATTGAGCTTATTGGGTCTTGAAGATAAAAAAGAAGATGAAGAATTCAAGCTCGAACTTGCTAAAATGATGGGGCTTACTCCTGAAGCATTCATAAATAACTGGAATATGCTTCCTGATGACATCAGACAACAAATGAAATATATGTTCGAATTATCAAAAATCTCAAGTAGAGAAAGTGCTATGGTAGCTATGCCTTATATGATTAATATCAAATAAGTATAATAATTTAAATGTGTATTATTGAAACTTCCGAAGGTAAAAAACTTTCGGAAGTTTTTTTAAGATACTCTCTATGTCTTTTTGAATATTATGAGTTTTATTTGTTGAATTATCTTCAATTTGATACACAATAAATTGAATTTATGGTTATCAATTTGCTTATGTCAAAATAAATGCGTATTTTTGAAGTCTTAATATGTGTAACAAATAAATAATAGTGCTCTAAAGAGTATTTATTAAACTGATATGCCTGAATCAACCGAAGATTGTGACGATTGTTATCTTCTTGTTATTAATTTTTTACTTCTTAGTAACAAAATTAGTTTATTGTTACATTACAAAAATTATTATCCAGAATTCAAACCATAGTTAATATTAAATTCTATGGTAAAATTATTGCATTTTTAAAACACTATTCAAGGAAAAAACAATGAAAATATTCAAAACAGAAAGTTATCAGCAGTTAGAAAAAGTTATCAAGAAACAAGATTTTATTGATTTTTTATATGTGCATTTAGATAAATTTGGCGATTCCAAAGAAGCCATTTCAAAATGTCTTGATTTTGCGTTTAAGCAAAATGGCGGCTTAGGAGGATTTGCACTGGTTTGTATGGATGATAAATCCAACATGATTGGTGCTTTGATAATGAATAAGACCGGAATGAGCGGATATATTCCCGAAAATATATTGGTTTATGTAGCTGTTCATGAATCAACAAGGGGCAAAGGAATTGGAGCTCAAATAATTGATTTCGCTTTAGGCGAAACTGAAGGTGATGTTAAGTTGCACGTTGAGTATGAAAATCCTGCTAAGAGACTATACGAAAGAATTGGATTTAATACAAAATATGCAGAAATGCGTTATAAAAAATAATTCGGAGAATTTCAAAAGTGGCTCAACTAAATATATGCAGTGCCAAAATCATTGAAAATATTAAAATTCTAAATGATTTTATGGCAAAATATGATAAGAAGTGGACATTAATTTCTAAAGTATTATCCGGCAATAAAAAAATTTTAAATGAAATCATAAAATCCGGAAATTTAAGTGGAATACATTCAATTGGTGATTCGAGAATATCAAGTTTGAGAGCTGTAAAAGAGCTGAATCCTGATGTGATTACTATGTATATCAAACCACCTGCAATTAATTACGCACAAGAAATAATCGAAGTTGCAGATATTTCAATGAATACATCAATAGAAACACTTGTAGTTCTTAATGAGGCAGCATCCAGGAGGAATAAAATCCACAAAGCAATAATAATGATTGAGATGGGTGAACTTCGTGAAGGTATTCTACACGAAAATGTAATTGATTTTTATTCGAATGTATTTGAATTGCCTAATATCGAAATTGTCGGTTTAGGAACTAATTTAGGCTGTATGTACGGAATAGAGCCTACTTTTGATAAATTACTTCAACTTTCGCTTTATAAGCAATTAATTGATATTAAATTTAATCAGAATCTAAATTTAATTTCTGGTGGAACATCAATCACGTTGCCTTTAATCGAAAAAGGTAAAGTACCTAAAGAAATCAATCATTTCCGAATTGGTGAATCTGCATTTTTGGGTGTTTCTCCTCTTAATAATGAACGATTTCTTGAACTTCATACTGATGCATTCAATGTCGAGGCAACTATTGTTGAAATCGAGGAAAAAGAATATTTACCTGAAGGGATAATTAGCGATGGTAATGTCGGACATACCGGTGACAACTCATCGCATGATGAAGGAACAAGCTCTAAAGCACTTGTTGATTTTGGAATTCTTGATGTAAATATTGAAAATATTGAGTCCAATGATGAAGATGTCAGTTTTATTGGTACAACATCAGATATTACAGTATTTGACTTAGGAGATAATAAAAATCCCGACGGCTCAACAAAATATAAAGTAGGTGACAGTATTTCATTTAGTCCAAGCTATATGGGTGTAGCTCGCCTGATGAGTTCAAAATTTGTAGATAAGACTATTTTCTGCCAGGACGATTAAAATTGTTTTTTTGAAGGCATCTAAAATTTATATCTGAATCCTAAAGTTGGTACAAAATAAGCATCTGAATAATCGAAATTACTAAAGAATGGCAAAGTAATTTCGATATTCAGCTTGATTCTTGAAGTTAGTGCTATATAAGTGCCAATATTTGGAACAATTGCAATCCCATCGTTATTTGTATTATATTGGCGGAAACCCTGAGAGTATGATTGTGAATAAAATGTATTTCCATATAATACTCCAAGTGCAAAATATGGTTCGATAAAATACAACTCAGGAACTTGCATAGCAATCCAAACACCTCCTGTGCCAAGCATAATCTCATTTTCCTCCAATGACATTCCGAATGTAGGCACGATATAATACTTATAATCAGATGAGGGTTGACTCAATAAAAAATATCCACTGATTGAAGCGCCATGCTTAAATCGAATATCATTTTTCATAGAATTTATTGAAGCAAAATATTTACTCTGAAGAGCAAATTTATCAGAAAATGAATGTTGCAAAGACATCATAAAACCATCATTTGACAAGTTTTTTGCTTCATCATAATAGGTTAGAGGAAGTCTTTCATAAGCAAGCATCAAAGTCGTTTCGTCTTTTTGAATTTTATCGGGCAAATTTATTGAAGGACTATAAACCAGACTTTGACAAGAAATGAATGATACAGCAATTAAAGTAAATGCAATAATTCTTATAAACATATTTGTACCTATCAGAAAACTTATTTTAAAAATTTATAATCTGTTAAGAAAGCAGTTGTATTGAAATAGATAACAAAATGCAATAATCCAATTGTCCCTAATTATTACCAAAATATATTATTTTACTCTTTTTTAAAAAAATGGGAATAATTAAATCTTGTAATAAAATAATTAATGCCGATAGCAACACCAAATCCAATCAGAGTTCCGATTATTGCTCCGGCAGTAATATCAAGCGGGAAATGCACACCCACATAAACCCTTGAAATTGCCACAATCGCCGCAATTGAATAAAATAACATGTAATTCTTTTTGAAAAAATATGTAGTTACAGTAGCCGAAGCAAAATTGTTAACAGCGTGTGATGAAGGAAAGGATTTTCCACCACCACAACCTACAAGCAAGTTCACATCGGGAAGTGTATGGCATGGACGAATCCTTCCAAAATACTCTTTCAGAACGGAACTGCTAATCTGGTCTGAAATTATAATCGTTAGTATAAGAGTAATTCCTGTAATTTTCCCGATTTTACCGGTTTTGAAAAAAAGCACATAAAATCCAAGCAAATAAATCAAAATCCAACTATCCACCGTTGTAACAAATGGCATTATTTTATCAAGCAGAGAATTTGACCAGCCATTGTTTATCCAGTAGAAAATTGCAGTATCAATGTTTTGAATAAATTCAGGCATTATTATTCCTTCCCTATTACAACTAATGTTATGTCATCGCTTTGATGAACAGAACCCTGATATTTTTTAACATCTTGTACAATTTCATCCACAATCATTTCAGGTGATTTATCATTAATGCTGATGAGTAAATCTGCCAATCTTAAGTCTCCGTAATCCACTTTTGCATGATTTTCTGCTTCAGTTACTCCATCAGTAAATAGTACAAGAAAATCACCGGAATCCATTTTTGTATTACCCGTTTTATATTTAAACGGTTTTTCAAGAAATCCGAGAATAAGACCACCATGCTCTAAATACTCTATTTCGCCAGTTTTGCGTTTCAATATTGGAGGATTATGACCGGCATTAATATATGTAATATCGCCGGTTTTGTCATTAAAAATGCAGAAAAATGCTGTAACGAATTTATCGGCACCTGTATTATGGCATAGAAGGTCATTGATTTTTAGAATCATTTCTTCGAGCTCAATTTCTGAAACCGCAAGCACTCGCAGAGCCGCCTGAAAATTAGCCATTATGAGTGATGCAGGAATTCCTTTGCCGGAAACATCGGCAATTGCAACAAGAAATCTATCGGGATCGAGCTTAATATAATCGAATAAATCTCCGCCTACGTGACGAGATGGAATGCTTATTCCATGAATCTTAAAGCTATTAAGCTCCGGACTTTTATCGGGAAGAAGATTTTTTTGAATTTCAAGTGCAATATCGAGTTCACTTTCGATTCGTTTTTTTTCAAGTTCTTCCTTGAACAGCCGTTCATTCTCAAGAGCTGAAATTGCAGAATTCCCAATCGCTTCAATGAATAGTAAATTTTCGTCTGAGAAATCAGAACCATTCATCTTCGGACCAACAACAAGCATACCACGAGTTGTACCTTGTACTATCATTGGTGCTACTGCCATAATTTTTATTTTATCCGATATGCTTTTTATTTCTTCGTAATTGCTTAAGGCCTCAATCTTGCAGGCAAAAACTGCTTGAGAAATAATCTCTAAAAATTCGGAATTGAATTTATCATTGAAACGATTTACGATAGTGTTTTTGTTGCCGTTTTCATCAATAACAATGACAGCAAATCTTGAAACAGTAAGCTGCCCCATAAGGTTGAGTGCAAGAGTTTTGATTATTTTTTCGGCAGAAAAATTCTGACTAAAATCCTTTGAAACCTCAAAAAGTGTGGAAAGAAGTTGATTCCTCAATTCTACGCTCATTTTTGCAGATTTATAAGATGTCAAAGTGCGGGCGTTTCTAATGGAATTTGCTGCGATTTTTGAAATAAGGTTCACATAATCAATTTCATCATCACTTAATTCCATAGCTGAAAAGCTTTTTCCCAAGCATATTAAAGCATAGAAATCTTCATCGTCTTTTACAGGAATTAAATATTCTACGCCAATATCTTTCAAATGATAATATTTTGATTCTTTATTTAAATTACTAAATTCCTCAATATCGAAAAATTCGATATTTTCAACCGATAAATTTCCTTTAATAATAGCCGGAAAAAGTTTCTCTTTTTCAATTTTCAGAAATACAGCAGAGCGAATAATTTTCAACTTTCCCATCAAGCTAAGCAAAGTGGAATTTAGAATAAAATTTTCATCATCCGAACGATACAGACTCGCTGTCAGATTTAGAAGTGAGTTGATATTTATTATGCTGTTATTTGCCATAAATTAAAAAATACTTACACATTTGATTTTATAAGGAAGCGGGTAGCTGTCTCCAATCTCGCCGGAACTGTCATCTGCCAGCATAATATCAGTGCCAAAATCGTTCTGTCTTAGAAGCATCAAACGACCGTTTTTTTTGTCATGAGATATGAAGTAAAAATTTCTTTTTGTAACTAAATTTATTCTATCCTTAGAGCGAATATCAATTCTTAAGAAATTATCACGTGTAGGCACGAAACCCCAGTCTTTCGGTGTTATTAAAAACCCTTGCGGAATTTGTTCTGTTGCAAGAATCTGAGCAAAACCAAGTTCGAAAGTGCCTATGATTTCTCTTGAAATCAAATCAATATAATGAATAAATGAAGCAGTAGGTGTTACGGGTTCTCCTTTTTTCCCTTGTCCTAAAGTTATGCAAACAGCATTTTTTCCATCGGGTGTCATAGACAAAAATACAGGATTCGGCTCAGTTATAATTCTGGCAACTTCCTTTCTGTCACGAGAATCAACAACTGAAATAGAATTGTCAGGCATATTGCTTACATAAATCTGATTACCGGATTGAGCTATAGAGTGCGGAGGATTGCCGACAGTTATATTTCTTGCAACTACGAAATTAGTAATATCCAGAAGTGATACATAAATTGAGTTTTTGTGTATGATATATCCGTCTGTTGAATTTGGGAAAACAATATCTATCGGCTCATAATTATCTGCCGAGAAGTCCACAGTTGTCAATAATGACAAATCATTTTTTCTTAAAATCAATATTTTATTATCACCCGGGATAATCAGGTAAACATTGCCACCATTTTCTTTTATATTTTCGATGGGCGATTTAATTTCTAAAGATAAAACTCCTTTCAATAAATCTTCATGAATTACTTTAAGGCTTGGAATTTCAAGCACTTTCAGCTTAGGATTATCTTCATCGGTAGCAACAAATATTTTCTCGCTTGTATCAACCGGATTAATTACTTTCTCATCAGGAGAACACCCGAAAGAAGCAATTATAACAAGTATTAATATAAGAACTAAATTTCTCATAAATCCAACCCAATATAATTTATAAAATAAATTTTTTCACTTCAGTTTGTAAAATCATCACAGCTTCATTAAGCTGACTACTTGCCTTACGAAATTCAGCAAGTGCTTCTTTAGATTGCTCAGACGCTTTAGCAAGTTGCGTCATTGTATCGCTTATTTGCATCGCAGATTCGGTTTGGAGCTGCATACCACCGGCAAACTTATTAAAGCTTGGTGCAAAATCATTAACCTGCTCAATTACTTCTCCAAGCTGTTCGGCAACTGAATAAATATGACCTGCGCCTTTTCGAACTTCATCGCTGAATTTATCCATTTCCATAACGCCTGAAGATACAGATGATTGCATTTCTTTAACCATTTTTTCGATATCTTCGGTTGCAACAGCAGTTTGGTCAGCAAGACGACTGATTTCTCGTGCGACAACTGCAAATCCTTTGCCGTATTCACCGGCTTTTTCAGCTTCGATTGCAGCATTGAACGATAGCAGATTAGTTTGCTCGGAAATTTTATTGATTGCAGTTACAACACTGCTAATTTTGTTTGCTCTTTCATTTATAACAGATAATTTATTTGTGATTGATTTTGTAGACAGGTTCAGGTTTCCTATTGCATCTTCGAGTCCGGCAAGACTTTCCTTACCTTTGTGTGCAATATCCAATGTATAAGTAGCTTTTTTGTTAATATTGTCAATCGAGTCTGAAAGTTCAGATGATGTCTCTGAAATCTGCCTGCTTGTAGCGCTTACTTCTTTTGTAGATGCTGCCTGCTGTGAGGCATTTGCTTCAAGCTCTCTTGAGGAAGCTGTTATCTCATTAGTCGAGCTGCCGACCTGAATACCTGACCGCTGAACTTGTCCAATCAATCTATATAAATTAGCAGTCATTTGGTCTATTGATATGAATAAGCGTATAATTTCATTATAAATCTTTCTTCCTTTTTTTCCGCTGTCATCAGAAATCTGTTTATATAATTCGCTATATTCAAATGATAATTCGGTAGCAGTTTTCAAGTCGCCTATTGCAATCTTTTCGGATGCCTGCATAATGACATTTAATGGTTTTGATAACTTTTTTGATATCCAGACCAAAACAAGAAACAATAACACAAATCCAAGAAATCCAAACACAACGACTTCTATACCTAATGAAAATAAATCACTGTATATTTCTTTATGAGGGAAAAGTACAGCAAGTGACCATCCGTTTTGTTCAACAGGATAGAACCTTACAAGCGACTTAGTTCCTAATACTACAGAAGTTGTTGTAATATCTCCGCGTTCACCGGCTATCATTCTTTTTCCTAATTCGTTAAGAACCGGTATTGCAGAATCATTAGCCAAGTCGAACATAGTTTTGTTCATTATGAGACTAGTGTCAGGATGTGCTATAAACCGTCCTTCTTTTGATATTAAGAAACCATAACCATTCTCATAAACATTCATTTCAGAGATTAGATCTTTCAGCCATGTAAGAGATAAATCGCAGGTAATAACACCACGAAATACCTGCCCTTCAAGAGTATGCTTATAAATAGGAATTGAAAAAGTAGTCATCAGTATATTGCCACCACCCTCATCATAATATGGTTCACTCCAATTTGATGTGTTAAATTCTTTGGAAACTTTGTACCAGTTCTGTTCGGGGTAGTAATAATTAACTGATGATAAATCAGCTGATTTTATATCACCACCATCTTTATAATAATACTTTGAAAAAAGATTTATTGTAGAATCAAACATATACGGTTCATAGCAAATACTCGAACCAAAAATTTCGTTGTTCCTTTCGACAGTTCTTCTTAGAAACCTCTCTAATTCTTCTTCTGTAGGATTAGTTTCTTCAATAAAATTACGACTTAGATAGGCAACTTTTTCAACATTTTTAACTATTGATTCGATTCGAAATGCAAATTTCTCGACAGTTGATGTAGCATTTTTATCTACCTCCTTATATAGTATATTTGCTGAGTTATAAAAGTTATAACCATACAGTAGAACTGATATTATACCTGCTGAAGTCAATATCAGTAGTGATAACTGAAAAGTTAATCCACGAATTCTAAACATAATTTGCCTGATTTACTAAATTCAATATGCAAAAATACTTTATATTATTGTTTATTGCAATTCATTTAATAAAAAAAAACGACAAACTATATATTTTTTAATATTACCAATTTCATTATTCAATTACTATCAATATTACATCGAATAACAATTATCTGATTATTATAGACTTAATAAATATATTAGGATTAGTATGAATGATATTTCTTTAAATTTATTACTAATTATTGATAAGAAAAACATAAATAATTTTTTTTTGTGATGCAAATGTCATATTTTTAAGATATTAAGAATTAAAATTTTTAAATCATTATTTTTTAAAATATTATTTGAGGTATCAGATGTTACATGGTCCGGCAGTTGAGTTGGGAAAAGACAACTCCATACCGAAGAAGACTCGCCTCGGTGTAATTCTTTTCATAATTTACTCTGTTGTCTATGCAGGATTTGTATATATTGGGACAGTTCACCCCGAAAGCTTGGGTTTAGCAACTCTTGGTGGATTAAACCTTGCTTTTGTTTACGGAATGGGGTTGATTTTATTAGCCGCAATAATGGGTTTAGCATACAATTACTTTTGCACAAGGTACGAAAGACTATACAATAAAGAGGAGGAAATAAAATGATTTATGATGTCTCCATTTATGCGATTGTAGTATTCGTACTATTTGTAGTTGCTGTACTCGGACTTTCGTTTTTCTTTGCACGTAAATCAAAATCTGCCAGTGGTTATTATGCTGCCGGTGGGAATATTCATTGGGCTGTAAATGGTATTGCTTTTGCAGGTGATTACTTGTCAGCTGCTTCATTCCTTGGTATCTGCGGAATGATAGCATTTTATGGCTATGATGGATTTATATATTCCATAGGTTATCTTGCCGGATGGGTCGTTGCACTTTTTATAGTTGCAGAGCCTCTTAAGAGAATGGGTAAATATACATTTACAGATGCGCTCGATTTTAAATTCGACTCAAGAGCAATTAAGCTGACAGCTGCAATCAGTACATTAGTTGTCTCAATATTTTATTTAATTCCTCAGATGGTTGGTGCCGGAGTTATTATTACACCTCTGCTTGGATTTCCTCACTGGGTTGGTGTGGTATTAGTTGGTTCAATTGTAGTGTTTATAGTTGCTACAGCTGGAATGACTTCTACAACTTACGTGCAGTTTATTAAAGGCGGTTTGCTTATACTTTTTTCAATAATCATCACATATTATGTTCTCAATAATGGATTAAATCTTCAGCCGGGTGAAAACTATCACAAGTTCCAGACAGTACCTGTTCAGGTTGATAATGGTAAAGTTACCTCAATTGAAAATGAAGGGTATAATTTTATCGGGCAGGTTGATGATGGCAATCATTCATTTATTTATCTTGATGAAAGCGGTTCGCCTTCATGGTGGAAATTAATGCAAAATGATGAAGGATATTACCTTGAAGAAGCACTTTCAATAATTACAAAACCTGATGGCACAAAACTTTATAACGGTGCTCCAAAAGAAGAAAGAAAATTCTTCCAGGTAGGACATTTGAATAAAATAATATTTGACGGTAAAGAAGTTGAAAAAACCGGTCCACTTGGTCCGTTTGATTATATTAAAGTTCTCGAACAGTCTGAAGTAACAAGATTTACAAAAAAGATTCTTACTTACGAGGACAACCAAGTTACAATCTTTTATCAGGAAATTACTTCCGGTAAAGATATTATGAAACCCGGATTATTCTATAAAATGGATGGTCCAAATTCACTTTGGGCAAGGATTGACTTTATTTCACTGATGCTTGCTCTGTTCTTGGGAACTTCAGCTCTTCCCCACATTCTAATCAGATACTATACTGTGCCGAGCCAGAGTGCCGCAAGAAAGTCAACAATTGTTGCAATTCTTGCAATTGGCTTTTTCTATATGCTTACCCTTTATCTCGGAACGGGTGCTATGGTTAACGGAACTTTAGACCCTGAGAACTCAAATATGGCGGCTCCGCTTCTTTCCAAAGCATTTGGTGTACTCCTCTTCTCAATAATTTCAGCAATAGCTTTTGCTACCATTTTAGGAACCGTCAGCGGTTTGATTGTTGCATCTTCAGGCGCAGTTGCTCACGATTTGATGGACAAGTACATGCAAGTTAAAATGACTGAAAATCAAAAAGTTATGGCTGGGAGAATTAGTGCTGTGGTTGTGGGTGTTTTTGCAATCATTTTGGGGATTATTTTTCAAGGACAAAATGTAAGCTTCCTTGTTGGACTGGCTTTTGCAATTGCCGCATCAGCAAATCTTCCCGCAATAGTAATGCTGTTATTCTGGAAAAAAACCACATCAAAGGGCATTGCATGGGCTATTGTTGTA
This sequence comes from Ignavibacteriota bacterium, assembly GCA_019637995.1. Taxonomy (NCBI): domain Bacteria; kingdom Pseudomonadati; phylum Ignavibacteriota; species Ignavibacteriota bacterium. The sequence goes on along the minus strand of JAHBUQ010000001.1, from coordinate 442,793 downwards.
GGTATGTGCTCTGCTCTGATTATAATTTTATTATCTCCTACAATGTATGAAATTTATGGGCTGGATCCGGCTACTGCGATTATACCTTTAAAGAATCCGGGTATAATTTCTATTCCACTTGGATTTCTAACACTGATAGTAGTATCATTAATGACCAAAAAATTCCGTAGTAATCATAAAGACTGAGTAAAAATGTGAAAATTGGCATCATTTCAGATATACATGAAGACGCAGAAAGACTTTTATCAGCAATTAAAAGTCTTGAAAAGTACAACTGCGATTATCTGGTCTGTCTCGGTGATATATCCGGATTTGATGAAAGATTTTACAGCTTCAAATACAGCAAAAATTTAGATTATTGTGTTGATATTATAAAAGTGAATTGCCGGGTTGTATTGCCCGGCAATCACGATTTATTTCATCTAAAAAAATTGCCTGAATATAATACAGTATTTCATTTTCCTGATAATTGGTATGAACTTGATTTTAAAGAAAGAAAGTCTTTGAGTAACGGGCTTATATGGCTCTATGATAAAGATTATCCTATAAGAAATATTTACAAATTCAGTACTCTCTTTGAAGATTTTATAAACAAATATATAATTGAGAATGAAGAAATCAAAATTCTGCTAACTCATTCAGTTGCTCCCGATATTTCAGGATTTTTAACAAAAAAACCTGTCAAATTAAATGATTTTATAAATCATTTTCAATTCCTTGAAAATAATAATTGTAAAATTGGAATTTCAGGTCACTTACATCCAAATGGCTTGCTTCGAATAACTGGAAAAAAAGTAAACCATCCAAAGTTTGCATTAATGGAAATTTCAGAGGATACAAAATCTCAGTTTATAATTCCTTGTATCGCAGATGGCATACAGGATAACGGTTTCACAATATTAGACACTAAATCAAAAACGATAGAATCCATTCCACTTAGAACTCCTAAACACAGCGGTTTCTTCCTATGAAATTAATCAAAAATATTGACAAGAAGAAGTTCCTGCTGACAGTAGTTTTGCCGGCATTTATTGCTCAGGCGCTTTTTATTGGATTGATTTTCGCAGTTATTATTCCATACTTTAATCATAATTTGATTGAAGCTAAAAAAGAAATGATTCTTGAACTGATTAATTCAAGTATTTGTATTGCAGAAAAGCACTTCCATGATGCAGAAGTCGGATTAATAACTCATCAGGAAGCACAGGAAATTGCAATTCAATCTATTGCCAGTATTCGCTATGGAACTGCAAATAAGGACTATATCTGGATTACTGATACAGTTCCTAATATGATAATGCACCCATACCGAAAGGATTTAATCGGAAAAAATATCGAGAATTTCACCGATCTTAATGGCAAAAAAATGTTTGCTGAAATGGTCGAAAAAGTAAACATTAATGGTGAAGGTTATGTTGACTATATGTGGCAATGGATGGATGATTCAACTAAAATTGTTCCTAAAATATCGTATATTAAGGAATTTAAAGAATGGAACTGGATTTTAGGTACCGGAGTCTATATTGAAGATGTGAGAAGCAGTATAAGCCGAGTAGTTAAATCTATGATTTGGATTTCTTTGGGAATCTTCATTCTTATATCATTTTTATTGGTTGTAATTGCAAGAAGAAATTTGAAAGTCGAGCGTGAGCGCAATAAAGCCGAACAACGTCTGAAAGAATCCAACGAAAAATATAAATCTCTTGTCGAGGCATCAACCGACGGTACACTTTTGTTTCTAAACGGCGAATGTGTTTACAAAAATATTACAATTTGCAAACTGATTAATTGTGCTGACAAATTCACACTAAAGCCCAATCTGGAAGGTATTATTTCAAGTAATTCAGTTAATGACTTGCAGACAATTAATGAATTTTTAAATTCCGATCATGATTCTTTCAAAATAGAAACAAAAATAGTTGCTTTAGAAAATCATCAGATTAATGTGCTTATTAGTTTTTCTAAAGTATTTTTATCCGGTTCCAGAGGCTTAATTATAGTAATCAAGGATTTATCTCGAGATACAAATGAACCCGAATTTGAACAGTCAATGAAAATAATATCAAATAACGTCTCTGAGGGCTTAAAGTATGGCATATTCAAAGCAAGTGCTGATAGAAAAGCCAGACTTATTGAAGCAAATACTTCATTTGCCGGAATATTAGGATATAATTCAATTGATGAAATCAAAAATATTGACTTGTTCAATTTGTTTGAGAATGTCAAAGAACGCCGTGAATTCATTTCTTTACTTTTTGAAAATCGCTATATTCCTGAATTCAGAGCAAGCATTATAAATAAAGATAAGACCGTTAGATATTTATTCATAAGTGCTGTCTTAAATAAACAAAATGACGACAATACCGTATATATCGAAGGTTTTGTAAAAGAAAATGCCCCATCAGCAAATATTTCTATTCATAATCAGAAGTTATTAAGCTATTTAATCTCACAAACTGCTTTAATGAATTTGTCAGCAAAAGATGTTCGTTTAGATTCAATTCCTGTATGTAGTGATGAATTAATAATTAAGGATGCTTTGGAATTATTGGAATTTCAAAATTCTGATGTATTGATGCACAAAAGTAACCTAAATAAAACATTTGGTTTTGTTTCAAAAGATACAATTTTCAATCAATTGTCAAGTGGAAAATTCAGTATTAATGAACGTTGCATTTTTGAATCTTTCACAATTGAAAATGTATTCAAATCCGATATTACTGTCATTAAATGTGTTTTGGAATTGATAGGTAATCAAAAATCTTTCGTACTAATTAATGACAACGGCTCGATTAAGCAACTTAAAATTTCATCTCTTAGATATTTGTTGGAGAATTTTTCAGGCTTAATAACGAAGAAACCGGAGATTTCAGAGAGTTTATTTGAGCTTAAGCAAATCCTTAGTGATCTGCCTAATAATATTGAAAATTATATCAAATCCGGAACTAATCTTAAAATTATTACAAAAACGATAACAAATTTAAGTGAAGAAATTACTAAAAAGCTTATATCCAATTCAATCAAACAACTTGGAAATCCTCCTGCGGAATTCGCATTTCTTGCGCTCGGAAGTGAAGGACGCTCAGAACAGGGTTTATCAACCGACCAGGATAATGCAATAATTATCAAGGATTTAACTGATAACATTGATGAAGTTAGAAGTTATTTTCTGAATTTGGCAGAGATTGTCAATAAACAGCTTGATTATGTTGGATATAAATTATGTACCGGTGATATAATGGCTAAAAATCCCAGATGGAATGAGCCATTACAGGTTTGGAAACAATATTTCCATGGCTGGATTACACTACCTGAACCACAAAATCTGATTGATTCAAGCATATTTTTTGATTTCAGGTCCATTTATGGTAGTTCAGAATTATCAGAAGAATTAAGGAAATATATTAATTCTACAATTAGAAGCAATCCGGCATTTTTGAGTCAAATGGCTTTGATGTCAATTAATTACAAACTTCCGGTCGGAATCTTCGGCAAAATTCAGACCGAATCAAAAGAAAACCAATCGGACAAATTCAATTTGAAAAATGCACTCAGACTTCTTGTAAATATTGTAAGACTTTATGCAATGAAATTTAATATCAATGAAACCAACACATTATTGAGACTTGAAGCACTACATAATAATAACCATATTTCAACAGCTTTTTATGAGGATGTAAAACTCAGTTTTGAGTATTTAATGAATTTACAGTTCAAAAATCAAACCAGAAATATATCCCACGGACTTCCTGCCGGTAATTATCTGAATATTTCTACACTTTCTGAAACTGAGATTTCATTCCTTAAACTAATTCTTGGAAATATTTCAACATTTCAGTCAAAAATTAAGTTTGATTTTGGAATCAATTAAAATTCCTGACTGAAATTGAATTATTTTCTTGTAAATTACTTTTGAATTAATAATTTATTATTTCAGACCTTTGGAATTGAAGAAATCTGAATACTCTTTATCAACCACATTAATATGATTTTGAAGCCAAGTTTTAAGAAAATTAATAACTTCGACTGAAATTGACAATTTACCGCTGTCATAACCTTGTCTGAAATCAATTACTTTGTTGATAAAATCGCGATGTTCTTTGATATGAGTAACTGTTTTAGGATAACTATATTGAGCAAAATACTTTTCTTCTTCAGCAAAATGAGACTCAGAATAGGATGTTAAATCCTGCAATATTTTTCCAATAACTAATTTGCCTTTTCCATTCATCATTGCTTCATGCAAATCATTTATTAAATTGACTAAAACTTTATGTTGGTCGTCAAATTTTGTAACATTAACACTCAAGCTATTGTTCCAACTGATTAAAGCCATAAGATTCTCCGTTAATAGAAAAAAATACCAATTTTATTATGCAAAAGTAATCATTTTAATTTAAAAATTAAAATTAATAATTTGATTTTAATCTGTTATAAAGCTAGTGTTAATGTGCAGTTAAGAACTTTATAAAATTTATGAAGATTTTAACATATAATGATGGCTAAGTTTAACATTATTTGATTATTTTAAAAACTTAAGAATTTATGATAATCAAACAAATATAAACATTTATTATCGTCTTTTCACTTTTTAAATTGCAAAATTTTCAGATGAAAGAATTAATAAGACTCTATCCCTATTTATTAAAATATAAGAACAAATTATTACTTGGTTTTCTGTTTGTAACTATCTCAAATTTAGCTTCAACTTATGTTCCGAGAATTGTAGGAGGAGCAATAGATACAATCAGTTCAGGCAATTTTACTATGGAAAACCTGACAACTGAAATCGGAAAAATTCTCATATTAGTATTTTTTAGTGGATTTTTCATGTTTTGGACTCGTAGAACTATAATTGTAGCATCAAGAGAAATTGAATATGATCTTCGTCATGACATGTTCGACTCTATCAAAGTACAATCCTCTACATTTTTCCACAAGAATCCGACCGGAAATTTGATGGCTTATGCAACCAACGATATCCCTGCTGCCCGCGAATTTCTCGGACCGGCGATAATGTACTCTGCTAATACAATCACTACATTTTCATTTGCTTTATACTTTATGTTCAGCCTTGACCCAATGATAGCAATAGTTGGGTTGCTCCCGCTTCCAATTGTTGCCTATGTGACCTATTTAATAGGTAAAAAAATTCATATTGCATTTAAGGATGTACAAGCCCAGTTTGCAGGATTGACAACTCAGGCTCAGGAATCAATATCAGGCGTCAGAGTTATTCGCGCTTATACACGTGAAGCTTTTGAGAACTTAAGATTTGCTAAACTGAGCAGAGAATATTTACTTAAAAATCTTCGCCTTGCCCGCCTTGAAGCAATTATGATGCCCGTTTTGATGGTTCTTGTTGGTCTTTCACAGCTCGGGGTCCTGGCTTATGGCGGGTATCAGGTAATTAAAGGAAGTGCTACACTTGGTGAATTAACTCAATTTTTCATTTATCTTGAACTTCTTATCTGGCCCGTGGCAGCAATAGGTTGGATAACAAATCTTGTTCAGCGTGGCTCTGCATCAGCCTCCAGGCTTGGAGGTCTGATGGAGCAAAAATCAACCATTTTTGATGATGTGGAAACAGATACTGAAAGCCTGATTCCTGAAGGAAATATAGAGTTTCAGAATGTATCACTCAAGTATGGCGATGGTCTCCCCTACGCTCTTAAGAACGTATCATTTAAGATAGATGCAGGTATGACACTCGGGATAGTTGGTAGTGTCGGAAGCGGCAAAACCAGTTTGGTTAATCTTATTACCCGCTTATTCGATGTTACTGAAGGTGATATATTAATTGATGGCAAAAAAATAAAATCTTACAGCATTGAAAGCTTGAGGTCTGTAGTTGGATTTGTGCCGCAATCCTCATTCCTTTTTTCAGATACTATTGAAAACAATCTGAGATTTGGCAATCAAAATGCAAGTATGGATGACATTATCGATGCCTCAAGAAAATGTAAGTTGATTGAAGAAGTTAAGACATTCAAAGATGAATTTCAGACTATGCTCGGTGAGCGAGGTGTAACTCTTTCCGGTGGACAGAGACAACGCGTATCTATAGCCCGAGCACTGCTAAAAGACCCAAAAATTCTTATTCTTGACGATTCACTTTCGGCAGTAGATACCGGTACAGAAGATTTTGTTCTCAGGGAGCTGAAAGAATTTATGAAAAACCGTACTACAATAATAATCTCACACAGATTATCTTCAGTTAAGAATGCTGATAAAATAATTGTGCTTGATTTGGGAGGTGTAGCAGAAGAAGGTACTCACGAAGAACTTATTGCACTTAATGGCAAGTATGCAGAAATCAACAAACTACAACAAATAGCCGAAGAACTTGATGAGTTCTGATATACAAGATAATTCTCAAGCGATATTCAGAAATGATTTATCTCTGCCAAATCTCTTATAAAGTTCATTTCGGAGAATTTCGTTTTTCTTCATATTAAGCTTTGGATCAGTGGATATTATATCAGCCGCTGCTTGTTTTGCTTCTGCAATTATATCATGGTCGTTGATTAAATCCAGATATTTGAAATCAGGAAGTCCCGATTGACGAGTACCAAGAACATCACCCGGACCACGTAGTTTTAAGTCAACTTCAGAGATTTTGAATCCATCAGAAGTTTCCTCCATTGTTTTTAGACGAACTATAGCGGCAGTTCTTTCGGATTCATCATTACCTCCGGATTTCATTTTATACTTAAATTTATCCTTGGTAATCAAGAAACAGTATGACTGCTCAGCACCTCTTCCCACTCTGCCTCTCAGCTGATGAAGCTGAGAGAGCCCGAATCTTTCTGCGTCTTCTATTACCATAACTGAAGCATTGGGAATATCAATTCCGACTTCTATGACAGTCGTGGCTACCAAAATGTCATACTCTTTAGCAAGGAAAGATTGCATTGCCTCATCTTTTTCGTACCAGAACATCTGACCATGCAGAAGTCCAAGTTTCAAATCAGGAAAAATTTCTGTTCTTAAGTGTTCAAAATGCTCTGTAGCAGCCTTGAACTCAATTTTATCCGATTTTTCAACAAGAGGATAAACTACAAAGCCTTGCCTGCCTTTTGTAATTTCATTACGAAGGAAAGTAAAAACCTCCTCCAGCTGACTGTCGAATATTACTTTTGTCAGTATTGGTTTACGATTTTTAGGCATTGTTTTGATTATTGAGACATCTAAATCACCGTAAACCGTCATTGTAAGAGTTCTCGGTATTGGTGTAGCACTCATAACCAGAACGTGCGGGACTATCCTCTGACCTCCATGAGATTTTTGGCTAAGTTTAATCAAATCTGCTCTTTGTTCTACGCCAAATCTATGTTGCTCATCAATTACAATCAAACCTAATTTGTTATATTCAATCTCACTTTGGAATAAAGCATGAGTTCCTACAATTACACTGGCTGAGCCACTCATGATCTTTTCCAAAGTATAATTTCTGACTCTGGTTTTTTGCCCGCCAACAAGCTGAGCAACTTCAACACCAAATGGCTCTAAATATTTTGATATTGTTTTGAAATGCTGTTCCGCTAATATTTCGGTAGGAGCCATAAAGCAGCACTGATATCCACTATCAACAACCATCAGGATAGAAAGCAAAGCCACGATTGTTTTTCCTGAACCAACGTCACCCTGCAAAAGGCGGTTCATAGGCTTTCCACCTGACATATCCTCAGCAACATCCCTCAAAAATTTCTTTTGGTCAGATGTAAGTTCAAAACCAAGTGAATCATATAATTGTCGAGCCAGTTTACTCTTTGGGTTTATAACAATTCCTTGTTCGGTAATTTTTATGTTCAATCTCCCAAGTTCTATTCTAAGCAGAAAATAAAATATTTCTTCAAATTTCACTCGAAATCTGGCACTTTCAAGTTTTTCTTTTGATTCGGGAAAATGTAAGTTTTTAATAGTTTCTCTAATGTCAGGAAGTCCGTAATTACTCAAAATTTCATTAGGAAGATTTTCAGTAACAAATTTCAAATCTTCATTAATTATATTTCTCATTATTACACGCATTGTTTTCAGTGCAATAGCAGCACTTGCCATATTTTCGCTTATGCGGTATTTGGGAATAATTCCACCGGATTTGTAAATATCTTCTTCTTCAGCATCAATGACATCAATTTCCGGATGAGTAAATGAAATTGAATTGAATTTGTCTTGTTGAGGTTTTCCGCTGACAGCGAGTATCATTCCTTCTTTGTAAAAATTTTTGAAGGATTGAATTCTATTCCAGAAAATGATACTTGCTGCAACTCCACTACCATCAGATAGGACAATCTTCAACATTTTCCTGCTTTTACCGAATGCTCTTTCGTGAATTGATATAATTCGACCAATGATAGTTATTTCAGGCGAGAGTGAAAAATCAGATATTGTCTGAGAACTTTCTAATTCATTTTGTTTGAATAAAAAGAATGATGCCTGCTTAATAGAGTTTGCACCGCTTCTGTCAATATATGCCCTTGGAAAATATGTAAGCAGGTCATAAGATGTCTTAAGACCTTCTTTAACTAACGCCGCAGCCCTTTTCGGACCAACACCCTTGATAAACTGCAGTCTTTCAAGGAATTGCTGGTCTTGCTCGTAAGAATTATTTTCTTGATTATCCGACAATTTTTAGTATTTTTAGTTAATAACAACTTTCATTAATATAAAAATAATAAATTAAATGCTGTAAATCAAGTAATTATGATTTTTTTTAATAATCAGCATTATTTTGAAACATTTTTAAATTCCATTTCGTAATTGTAAATGTGGTGAGATTATTTAATATTGATAAATCGGAGAATAATATGAGCAGCGAAATAATATACACAGAAAAGCAGAGATTTACACAAATATGGATTTGGGCTTTTATAATAGGATTAAATGCTTTCTCCGTATGGGCTTTGATTCAGCAGCTATATTATGGTAATCCTGTTGGCAATAACCCTGCAAGCGATGTCGGGCTGATTATTATTACATCAGTTACATTTCTGTTTACATTATTAATTGCTGTTGTAAAACTGGATACGAGAATTGAAAAAAGCGGTATCTACGTCAGGCTTTTCCCATTTCACCTTGAGTTCAAATTTTATCCATGGAATATAATCAGCAAATCTTATGTCCGTGAATACAGACCAATTGTAGAATATGGCGGTTGGGGTTTGCGCGGCTTTCAGCAAAACAGAGCGTTTAATACATCCGGAAATCAAGGTTTGCAACTGGTGTTCAATGATAATAAAAAATTGCTGATAGGAACAAATAAACCAACAGAATTGGCAGAAATTTTAAATTCCATCGGAAAATTGAAGATGTAAAAAAAACGCAGAGAAGTTCAATGAACTTCTCTGCGTTTTTCTTTAGTTTCAAAATTGTCAAATTTACTATATTTTAATATCAAGAAATCCTTGTCTGATCTGTTGCTGTGCAGTTGACTGAAGAGTCGCAGCACCCTGTACCGTAGCAAGTACCTGAGTATTCTGTGCTGTTGGAGTTGTTGGAGTCTGAGTAGCATCTCTAACTACCTGTTCCTGAATATTCTGCTGAATATTCGGATTCTGTTTTTCAAGCTCTTCAGTATTATTCACCGGCTCCACAGGTCTTGTGAATTCAGGAGACTGATAATTTAAGCCTTCTATTTGCATCTTATTTTCCTCATACACTTATACAATAAAACAAATATAATAAAATTTTTTCATATACAAACGATTTTTTCACAAATAATTGTAATTTATTTAGTTTATTTTTTTCAATGCTAAATATACAGTTAAATCGTCATTTAAAAATTGGAAATATATTCACTGTTTTTTGGATAAATTTGATAGACAATACCATTTTAAGAGAAAGAGCAATTGTTGTTTCAGTTGTAAAAAAAGGTTCTGACCGCGAGATTACTAACGAGCATCTTAATGAGCTCGAATTCCTTGCAGAAACTGCCGGAGCTGAGATTATTGAACGATTTGTACAGGAGCTTGCCAAACCTTCAGTCGTAACAATGATAGGCTCCGGAAAAGCTGAGGAAATTAAAGAATTCGTAAAAGAAAACTCAATTAATCTTGCAATATTTGATGAAGATTTATCTCCTGTACAGCTCAGAAATCTCGAGAAAATTTTTGAAATAAAAGTTATTGACCGAAGCGGAATTATTCTTGATATATTTGCAAATCATGCAAGAACAAATGAAGCCAAAACTCAGGTAGAGTTAGCTCAGCTCCAGTATATGATGCCCAGACTCACGAGAATGTGGACTCACTTGTCAAAGCAATTTGGTGGTATCGGCACTAAAGGTCCGGGTGAAACTCAGATTGAAACCGACAGGAGAATGGTAAAGCAAAGAATTCAAATGCTGAAGGACAAGCTGGACGATATTTCAAGAAATAAAGAAATTCAGCGTCGTAACAGGTCTAAATTTCCAAGGTTTGCACTTGTTGGATATACAAATGCAGGTAAATCTACACTGATGAATGTACTTACTCAAGCAGAAGTTTATGTTGAAGATAAATTATTTGCTACTCTTGATACAACTGTCCGCCAATTTCTTCTGCCTGCGGGTATGGAAGCGTTGATATCCGATACTGTAGGATTCATCAGAAAACTCCCGACGCATCTTGTTGCATCATTCAGAAGCACACTTGCTGAAGCTGCTGAAGCAGATGTCATAATTCATGTCGTTGACGTTTCGCATCCATATTTTCGCGACCAGATTAAAGTTGTTGAAGCCACACTTGATTCTCTGAAAATTTTCGAGAAACCGACGATGCTGGTTCTTAACAAAGTTGATTTAATGGATGAATATATCGGATTGAATTCAATAAAAAATGAATATGAAAATTCAATATTTATTTCAGCCAAGAAGAACATGAATATCACTGCTTTGCTCGATAAAATGCAGGATGTTTATAATGAGCACAGCAAAGAAGTCGAGTTCAGACTTCCCTATGACCGTATGGAAATGATAGCACTTCTGTATAAATGCGCTGAAATTACTGAGCGTATTGACACTGATGAAGGTATCACTTTCAAAGTCAGAGTAAAACCGGAAGATGCTGAATATTTCAATAATAAATTTGGTTTGTTCATCAATAAATAATAGTTAATTTGATTTAATTTCTATGAATAAAAATCTCGGTACAATTCTAAAGCTAATTAAAAAAAATGATTCTTACAAGAGTTTGCTATCTCAAATCAGCACAGAAAATGAAGTTCATTTAAAAAACTCTGCCGGCTCATTGATTTCTTTGCTTATATTGTCAATTAGTGAAGATTTGGCAGGTAATACTATCTTTATATCGAATAATATTTCAAGACTTGATGATGTATTTCATGATATTAAACTATACGGTTTTACCGGCAATCTTAACCTAATTAAAGAGCCTCAGGCAAGCCTGAGAAGCAAAGTCAGCAATACAGGCAGTATGCTCGACAGCTTAATCGAAGGTCTTATCTCATTCAGCAGAAATGATTCAAATATTTTGATTTGTCAACCTGAAATGTTCTATCATAAAATACCATCAAACCAAAAAATTGAAGGACATTACAGAAAAATTTCAAAAGGTGATAATACAGATTATGATTCTTTTATTAAAAGTCTGGTTTTAAATGGTTTCGAAAGAATGGATTATATCAGTGGGCAAGGACAAATTGCTGTAAGAGGCGGCATTATTGACCTCTACCCTATTGGCTGGACAAATCCGCTCAGAATAGAATTTTGGGGTAATGACATTGATTCAATCCGGGAATTTGAAGTTCTATCCCAACGAAGTATCCGAGAATTTGACTCTGTTGAATTCCTTGACAGTATGTTTATAGATTCAGATAGCCTCGAAGATGACAAAACAGCTTATGATTATATTGATTCAGACACAATTTTATTTTTTGATGATAATGTTAACCCAAGCGAAATTCTTGAGAATATTAGTGGCAAGAATGTAAAATCATTAATACTAAATCCTGTTGGTAGTTCAAAATCAGGGATTAATTCAGTAAATCAACCTTCATTCAACGGAGCTGTGAAGATTCTGGCAAATGAGATAAATAGATTATCACTTGAAAATTTCAAAATATTTCTTTCTTGTGAAGGCAAGATACATCTTGACAGATTTAAGCAGCTTATAAAATCCACAGTAGCAGATATAAGTGAGTCAGAAGATAATACAAATTTTGTTTTAAATGATGAAATACTTGACAAAGTAGTAAATTGGGATAGCGAATCACTTTCAAAAGGTTTCATTTCAGATGAATTAAAAGCGGCATACTTCACCGAGCATGAAGTTTTTGAGCGTCACAGGATTTATGATTCCAAGCGTTCCGGAAAAAGCAAGAGTCTGACTCTCAAAGAACTGCAGGAGCTTAGAATAGGTGATTATGTAGTCCACGAAGATAAAGGTATCGGTATATTTGATGGATTCCAGACAATAAAAATTGGCGATTCTATGCAGGACTGTGCACGGGTCAGGTTTGCAGACGGCGATATGCTATATGTTCATTTGAATTATATAGGGAAATTAAGCAAGTATTCAGCACAAGATGGCGCTGCACCTATACTGTCTAAGTTGGGTTCCACCGACTGGCTTCGCAGAAAAGCACGCACTAAGAAACGCCTTAAAGATATTGCACGCGATTTAATTAAACTTTATGCAGAGCGTAAAGCTCAAAAAGGATACGCTTTTCCTCCTGACACAACCTGGCAGAGTGAATTTGAGGCATCATTTATATATGAGGATACACCGGATCAGGCTACAGCTACTGAAGATGTAAAATCAGATATGGAAAGTACTTCACCGATGGATAGGTTAATCTGTGGTGATGTCGGTTTCGGAAAGACTGAAGTCGCAATTAGGGCAGCATTTAAAGCAGTTCAATCCGGCAAGCAAGCAGCAGTGCTGGTTCCAACGACTATTCTTGCTCAGCAGCATTTTATGTCATTCAAAGACAGGTTGAGTAAATATCCTGTTAATGTTGATGTAATTTCCAGATTCCGAAAAAGAAAAGACCAAATCGAAATTACCGAAAAGATAAAGCAAGGAAAAATTGATATTTTGATTGGTACTCACAGAATTTTAAGCAAAGATATTGAATTTAAAAATTTAGGACTACTTGTTGTTGATGAAGAGCACCGCTTTGGCGTTGGTCACAAAGAGAAACTAAGGCAGCTCAGAGCAAATGTTGACACACTTACTCTTACTGCAACTCCAATACCACGTACCCTGAATTTCTCGCTTATGGGTGCACGTGATTTGAGTTTAATCGAAACTCCCCCGAGAAACAGAATTCCCGTGATTACCGAAATAATCGAATGGGATAAAGATATAATAATTCAGGCAATCAATACTGAAATTGAGCGGGGCGGACAAGTATTTTTTGTAAGTGATAAAATTGAGGATATTCAAAAAATTGCCACTGATATTAAAGCATATTTACCACACCTGAATATAGCTGTCGGACACGGACAGATGAAGCCAAGTGATTTGGAAGAAATAATGGAGGAGTTTATCGAAGGTAAATATGACATTCTTGTTGCTACGAAAATTATTGAGTCAGGCATAGATATTCCTAATGCAAATACAATGATAATCAATCGTGCCCAGAATTTCGGGTTAGCTGAACTTTATCAGTTACGTGGACGTGTCGGCAGGTCAAATGTACAGGCATATTGCTACCTTCTTGCTCCACCTGCTCACAAATTACAGCAAAAGTCAATCCAAAGGCTTCAGGCAATAGAAGAATTTACAGAGCTTGGAAGTGGATTTAAGCTTTCGATGCGTGATTTGGAGATTCGCGGAGCAGGTAATCTTCTTGGTGCAGAGCAAAGCGGTTTTATTATTGATATAGGTTTTGAACTCTACCAAAAAGTATTAGACGAAGCTGTTAATGAGCTCAAAGTTTCTGAATTTTCAGATATTTTCGGTGAAAGTCCAATTGATGATAAACCAAAATATCTCAACGAGGAAATTGCCATCGAAACAGATGAAGATGCTCTCTTCCCACCTGATTATATCAAAGGCGATACAGATAGATTTATGTATTACAAAAAATTGTACTCACTAAAAAATACATCTGAACTGGAAGATATTGTAAATGAAATTGAGGATAAGTTCGGCAAAATGCCAAAGCCAGCAAAGAATCTGGTTTTTGCTGTGAGGTTAAGAATTGCGGCTCTCACTACCGGATTTACAAGATTGATAATTAAGCATAATAAACTGGTTTGCGAATTTCCTCCTTCTGATTTCAAAGAATATTATGATGAAGTATTCCCTCATATTGTGGATTACCTCAACCAGACAGAAGGAGTCAGTTTAAGACAAGCAAAAGAAAAAGTCTTTCTTGAAATTCCGCTCAGGAAAAGAGATGAAACACTTGAATACATCTGGAAAATCAAGAAAATTACAGAGCTTTCTTACACCTGATTTGCGTTTGTCCAATCATTGTATATATCAATCAACTCCTGAAGTATCATTGAAGTTGCACCCCAAAGACGGGTTTTCTTCCCAACATCCCAAAAAGGGATATCAACCTCATAACCTTCAAGAATTTCTTTCGTAATTTTTAAGTTTTGCGAGTCTGTAAAATGCCTGATATTCACAGAGAATGTTTCTTCAACTTCATCAATGCTGAGTTTGAAGTTGGGATAATTATCAAGAAACCCTACATAAGGTATAATTAAATTATTTGAAGGCGGCACAAAAAGTGGACTTAGACTACCTGCAACATCAAGGAGCCCGGGATTGAGACCGATTTCTTCGTGAGTTTCTCTTTTTGCAGCATCGAGCGGTGATTCGCCTTCATCAAGCCTGCCACCCGGGAAGCTTATTTGCCCCTTATGACTACGCATGTTACTGCTCCTTAGCGTGAAAAGAATGTCCGGCTCGGAATTGTTTGTCATAATTATCATTACTGCACTTTTTCTTGCATTTTCTGCAGCGTCTAATGACCTGAAACTTCGCTGAAATATTTTCGGCGTCATTTTTATATGAGAAATTTTTGCAGGTAAATCATTTTTTAATCGTACTTTTAGGTATTCAGAAAATTTATTCATAATAAAAAGTTTTAATTATTGACAATTATTAGATATTTTTAAAAAAAAGGCAAAAGCAATTATTTAAAAAGTTTTTTATATATCGGTTTCAATTAATGATTTATTTTATTTCTGATGTTCATTTAGGTGTTTATGACGATAATATAGAGCTTGAAATGCAAGAATTATTTCTTGCAATGCTCCGAAATATCAAGCAGAATGCTGAAAAAATTTATCTTGTAGGAGATATATTCGATTACTGGTTTGATTATAAGACTGTAATCCCGAAGAAATTCTTCAGGATTCTTTCAGCTTTTTATGACTTAAAGAAAAATCATTGCGAAATTGAATATTTGATGGGAAATCATGATTTTGGTCATCTCGATTTCTTCGAAAAAGAGCTTAATATACCGGTTCACAGTGGCGATATAGAGCGTGAGCATTACGGCAAACGCTTCTACATCTCTCACGGCGATGGCAAAGACCCGTCAGACAAAGGATATTTGCTTCTAAAAAAAGTGATGAGAAACCCACTTTCTTTGAAGTTGTATATGAAACTACACCCAAATACTGGAATTGGCTTGGCTTCAGGCAGTTCAAAAGAAAGCCGGAAATATACGCAGAAGAAGCACTATTCAGAAGGTGACGCACTATTTGAATTTGCAAAAAGTAAAATTGATGAAGGATTTGATTATGTTATAATGGGACACAGACATTTGGCATCAATTCAGGATTATAAATCAGGCAAATACATAAATATCGGTGAGTGGATTAAAGAGCCCAAAATAGTCTCTTTCGATGGAAATGAAATAAAACACATACTTGTTCGGAATTTAGTTATTGGAAATCAATAAAAGGCAAATCATGGCAGAAGAAAATGTTTTGATTGGTAATGAATATTTTGGTAATATTTTAAATGAAGCCATAAATAATGCTAAATCCGGCAACGGAAGTATAATTATAATAAGTGGTGAGGCAGGATTTGGTAAAACATATTTATTAAATCATTATCATAATATTTACAAAACCGGCTCAAGTGGCATTAGGTCCGTATTTGCTGAAGGTCAATCACCAATTGGCAAGTTCAATGTCGGCAATTTACAGCCCCTCTACCCATTTTCCAAAGCAATTGAGCATTTACTAGAAAAAAATGATATAACTCCTGAGAAAAGATTTGCCAAGAATGTCGGGCTTACTCTGCTTGCTTCGATTCCACTGATTGATACTGTGTTCTATGCTGTGAAAGAAATCGGTCGTGACTGGAGACAGTTCAAAAATGAGAAATCATCAGAGAAAGCGAAAAAAGTTAGTACTGCAACTGCTGATTATTACGACACCTTACAGTCATTTGCCGATAAATTCCCATTTATTTTTTTTATGGATGATATGCACTGGGCGGACTCTCAATCTGTTGAACTGATTTCTCTGCTTGCAGAAAACCTTGCTGATATTCCAATTGTTTTGGTTCTTGCCTATAAACGCAGCACACTCGAAATGCACGGTATGCCGCTGATGTCCTTCATTATGAATTACAAGGATAGAAAGACTGTATCCTCAATAGAACTCGACTCCTTTTCAAAGGCTCAAATCAGCGAACTTGCTGCATCATATTTTAAAAATTATAAGCATATAGATGAATTTGAAGAATGGATTTTTGAACATTCTTACGGAGTGCCGGGTGTAGCCGCCGAATATTTGAAGTACTTCCAGAAATACCCGCCATTTGATGATTCCGGTAATTTAGTGATGAATTTCAAAGGTAATGAATTTCTTCCATCAACAGTGCAGTCTGTTTTTACTCAGCATTTGGATACTTTATCAGATGAAGAAAGAAATATTCTTGCCATTTGCAGTTCTGAAGGTCGGGAATTTACCGCTGTTGTAGTTTCACAGCTTATGAATACTGATGTATTGACAGCTATCAAAAAGTTAAAATCATTACAAACTAAAACCGGTATTATTAAAAGTATAGGACCAGAGCATCGCTATGGCATAAAAACTACAGTTTTCAAATTTTCTCAGGCATTTTATCATACTTACTTTGAAAATTCTCTCGAGTATGAGGAATACACAGCCCTACATGGGCAAATAGCGGCATTTCTGAAGACAAGATACGAACAAACTGACAACGAATCGTTGAAAGTAGATATCGCTCCATATTTAGCGGCTCACAGCATCGAATCCGGCGATAGAGAAACTGCCAAATCTATGCTTCTCGAATCAGCTAAAAATGCTCAAAAGTATGGAAATCCTGATACTTTGAAAAATGCATTTCAGCAGTTCAGAGAATTTGAAACTGATAATGAAACCGATAACCTGAACAATCTTGAGTTTATGCAAATGTTAGGAAATTATTCTAATGCCGAACAAGTTGAAACATCTGTATCAGATTCCAATAATGCCGGTAATGATAGCGCTTTCGATGACTCGCTGCTTGATTTTAAACTTTATGTAAAATCAATTACTTCAGATATTCTGTCTAATAAATTTGAATCAGCGATTGATAAGACTGATTATGTCTTAAGCAAATTGGATAATGAACTCAATTCAAGCGAGAGAATTCAACTAAATTGTCTTAAATTAAAATGTTTAGGTGAAGTACGAGACCTGAAAAATGCTGAAGATTTGGTTTTTTCAATCAATGAAATGCTCAAGATAAGCAAAAATGTACAATCGGAATGCCTTGCCTATAATACTATTGCAGGATACTTCTCACAAACAGGAAATATGCCAAAGGTATTTTACTATTTGGATAAAACCGCAAATTTATCAAATGAATTGCCACAAGAGCTAAGATTGCTTACACTTGCAAATATTGCAATCAATACAAAAAATTCTACCCCCGATAAATCGGCTGAATATCTCAGAGCAGCATTAAAACTAAGTAACTCGCTCAATTATTATAAATTAAGTGAGGAATTAGCTGAATTATAAAATTAATTTATCATATTAAAAATATCTTTTCTATTAATTAATCGAAATTTAATCAATAGCATTCAAAAAACCAGCTACTAAGGAACGCTTTCTAATTCTTCAAGAAATTGGTGGAAATATAGAAGCAAATCAGTATTGGTAATCAATCCTACCAGATTCATCTCCCAGTCCACAACCGGCAGGCAGTTAACTTTATGCTTAGCAAATATTTTTACAGCTTTAGCAACACTGTCTTCAGGATAAATTACATGAGTTACTTCATTCATGATTTTCTCGAAGTCGGTAATTTTATTGAATGCTTCCTCTCCAAAATTCTGATCGCTGTCATAAATTTTTCTTAAAGAGTACTCCCTGATTCTATCATCACATATCATACCAACAATTTTTGTTCCCTCAAGAACAGGTATATGTCTGACTTTCTCATTTTTCATTATGAGTTCGGCATCCCGGACTGTGTCATCAATACTTACAGTGAACACATTTGTGGTCATTATTTCAGAAACTTTCGCTTTATTAGGCATGTTAAACCTCTTTGAAAAATCGCAAAAAAACTAAATACAAAATAACACTTTTTTTTATTAAACACAAATATCTTATTTAATTCGTTACAATTATATATATTTTTTATTTGAAAATATTTGCATATTTTTTAGTTTATAATTTTTGAAGAATGACAATGCTATCTTTATACGAATACGAACAGACTAAATCGCTGATGGTAGCAGCTCACAGAGGGTCTTCCGGAACAATTACGGAAAATACCCTCGCCGCTTTCAATGATGCCGCAGAATCAGGTGTTAGTATTGTTGAACTAGATATTCAGTTTACTGAAGATAATATTCCTGTGGTTTACCATGATTTTTGTCCACCTGGTTTTGATAAAAGGATCTCGGAAATTAAATATGATGAAATTAAAAATCTTAAAATTGGTAAATCCTCAGCCAGTAATTATGATTCGGTGCATATCCCACTTCTGGAGGATGTGGTTAAATTATTGAAAGGACGATGCTACCTGATGATTGAAATAAAGGTCAATACAGGTAATAAGTTCAATCAAAATGTTGAAAAACTAATAAATATGATTCTCAATAATAATTATCAGATGAATACTATTTTTGGCTCTTTCAGTCATGATGCTTTAAAAAAAATCAAATTAATTAACAGCTCAATTTATACAGCTGCAATTAAGATTCCCGGAGATAACAGATTGCCATCTCAAATACAAAATGATACAGGTTGTGAGGCATTTATTTGCTCAGTTAACGAACTTTCAGATGAGATGGACGATGATGTTACACGGTATAATATTTTTACAGGCGTATATACTGTAAATGATGAAGCAACTCTAAACAAGGTCTTAAAACATAATATCCGGGCAATTGCAACCAACTACCCGGATATAATATTAAAACTATTGGATAAGAAGTAATTTTATTCTTTAAAAAGCTTAATTTGCTCTACCTGGATAACTTCTTTAGTAGTATTGTCATGTACAAAAGCCACAAGACTAAGTTTTGAAGGTCGCCAGTCCCTTTCAGATGATATGGTGTATTTAAAGGGAACTGTAAGTTTGGAGCCTGCCGATACAGCAACATCCGAAACAGGAAGTCCCCAAGTTCCGGTAAATGAACCCCTCATTACGTGATTATGTACATAATCCGATATATGAATCGCAGGTTGGCGGTCATCCTGCTGATATTGAACTACACTATCTTCAAGTATGTAAACAGCAAGATTATGATTGACATTGCCCTGCCTTAAATATTCAAGCTGAACCTGAAGTGAAATCTCACGTGTACTCTCATTAAAATCAGTTTCTAAATACATTTTTAAATCAGCGTCAACATTTAACTGTTCCTGAACATATCCGCCCCAAGCCGTTGGTGCCAGTAAATTCTGACCAACATACTGTCTGCGATTAACTAACCCATAAGGTGTGGCTATCAAACCATAAAAAGTAGCCAGTTCATTTGTCTCCTGAGTGCGAAAATCATAGCGTCTGATTGGAGTTGGTACAGCAAGCGGACCTGCATGTAAAGCAATCACTATAACTCTTCCGGGATATTGATTAGCTATCATCTCAGCAACATGAGTTGCCTCTGGACAATTTCCACAGCGAAAACCAGTAAAATCTTCCAGCAATACTTTCTTCTTTGTTGTGTCAACAGGAGTGATGTCGCCCCCTTTTCTATATGGTGGCTCGACAATATCACATCCGATGATCGCAAAAGCGATAAAAAATGCAAATATAAAATTTATCTTATTCATAAATAATTCTCCTTAATTTGTCAAAATGTTGACGTCAGTGACAAAAACACACCATTTGAGGCTGGTACTGCACGACAAATACCTCCTACACAGATAATACCGCCTCTTTGTTTACCAAATCCAACCTGAAGTCTCGTTGTACCTGTTAAATAGGCGATTGAACCGTTTATATAGTGTATCCGTCTGTCAGGGTCATCATTACCGTAGTTAAACTGGTCGTAAACAGTAAAATACCAGCTTGGTGCAATAGTATATTCAACTAAAAGATGAGCCCAGTTTCCATTCATATTTTCAGGCTCTATTATTGCAGAATCCTGAACTGACCATGAATGTTGAAATTCTCCTCTTAACGAATGACCATTATCGAACATATATTGAGCATCCATTACAATTACATTTTGAAATACTGAACCGTAAAGAGGTGCACCCTCATTTTCCATTACATCTCTGTCATAAATAATATTGAGTAAAGTTGCATCTGTTTTAAACTTATTCGACCATTTCCTTGAAATTTCAAGATTTATATCTCTAAAATATCTTTTATTACCAATTCCAAGAAATTTCGAATTATAAGTAAATTCATCAATATTGTTTGTGTCAATCGTAAAAACATCAGAATAATTAAAAGTCAACATAGTGCCATATTTGCCACCAATAGCAGAACCTCGAGGTATCTGATAAGTAACTTCGAGCTGAATCCCAGCTTCATTATTAAATTGAGTTGCTAATGGATAAAGTGATGTTAGAGCATAAGCATGTTGCTTTGTCAGAGGGGGAATGAAATTGAGGAATAATTCCTGAGCTCTGGCATTACGGTCACTTCTCATATCCATATTATCAATCCAGTGAGCATTGAGAGCAACACCTATTCCGTCACCATAAAACGAGCTTTTTACAATAAGTCCCTGACCAATATTATATTTTTGTCTGTTTGTTGCATTGGGGTCATTGTATTTATAGGCATATTCAGCATCAATGGCAAAATCATTAGAAATCACACCGGCTCGAGCTGAGTATGCAAGTACATTTTCAGGCATTTTTAGAAATATATCTCTATCAGGTTGATATTTGCTCACAACACTTCCGCCGAGAGTGAATCTGTAATTTTCAGGCATAAGTTCAGGAAACAAATCATTTAATTCGATATTCAAATTGCCACCACGTATTATTCCTTCTCCCTTAGCCCAAAATACACGATTTTGCCCAATAAGACCTGTAAATTCAACTCCATCAACCGGACGGAGCTTGAATCTGAATCCGTCAATTGCGTTATCAATGCCGAGAGCAACTTCCTGATATGCACGAAGAATCAAACCGCTGCCGAATTGCTCATAGAAGTCACCACCTGTAATTTCGAACTTATCTTCACGATATGTTATGTAACGGTAAGGGACACCCTGACCTTTTAATCTGGCATCAAATCCTAAAATTGGGTTAAGATAATTTTCGTATCGAAAACCAATTTCCACACCTTGATTTCTGTAAATTAAATTTACAAAAGCATTAGATAGAATTTTTTCATCTACGACAGGTGCTCCCATAAGTGAGTCAGGTGTATAAGACTGTGCCTCAATTTGCACATTTCCGGATATTGAACCGGCATCAAATCCTTGCGATTTCAATATTTGTGCACTTAGTAATATACACAAACTTAAGAGACAATATTTAATAATCATAAATCGTTCAATAAGTAAATTTTTAAAATTTAAAAATAACACTTTTTTAATAATTTACAATAGCAAAGATATATTATTACACTTTTTTTCTTAACTTATGATTAATTAAATCTTTATTCAATATTCAAGCTATTGTTATAAGTTTGTAAATTCTTAATTTACAATTGCAAAATGATTAATGAAGAAAGAGACTATATTTCAAAAATTAAACACGCTTTATGAAAGCTGTCCACAAATTTCTATTACAGATGAAGATAAATATGTAATATTCAGCGATGTCCATCTCGGAAACGGTGGGTATCAGGATGATTTCAAGCAAAACTCAGAATTATTTAAGCAAATATTAACCCGTCATTATTTGCCAAGAAATTACAAACTAATACTTA
Organism: Ignavibacteriota bacterium; assembly: GCA_019637995.1. Taxonomy (NCBI): domain Bacteria; kingdom Pseudomonadati; phylum Ignavibacteriota; species Ignavibacteriota bacterium. Next base: position 420,516 of record JAHBUQ010000001.1, on the reverse strand, counting down.
ACGGCGATATTGAAGAGCTTTATAAATTCAAAATGTCGCAAATAACTCATGCATGGGGTGATGTTTTTAATATTTTCAACGAATTCAGGTCAAAAGACAGATTAATAAAGATATTTGGTAATCATGACTTTGCTTTACACAGGCACTTTTTTGATGAGCATAGTTTAAACCTTTTTGAAGGAGTAAGACTTGAGTATAATGGCAATACAATTTTTGTATATCACGGCCACCAGACTACAAATTTCTTCGAGGATTATTTCAGGCTTTCAAGTATGTTTGGCAGATATATTTTAAATCCTATTGGTTACAAAAATATGACTTTACCAATTGATGATGAATCAAAATTGACTACTGAAAAGATTGCTTATAATTTCTCAGCAGAAAAAAAAGTTATATCAATAATTGGTCACACTCACAGACCACTTTTTGAATCTCATTCAAAAATTGATTCTCTGAAAATGAAAATCGAGCTTCTTTTGACAGAACTCCATGCAAACAAGAATGGAAACAGAGATAATTTGGTAAAAACGATAAAAGCCCATAAAACCGAGCTTGATAAGCTGTATGATGAAAAACGCAAATCAAATCAGCGTAATAGCATATATAACAATAAACTTATGGTGCCATGCTTATTTAATTCTGGAAGCGTAATCGGAAAGCGTGGAGCTACAGGTATTGAAATCAATAAAGGCAAAATTTCTCTTGTTTACTGGTTTGACGAAAGAAGAAGCCGAAGATACTTGGATTATGACGGAGTTGTAAGCAAGCGTATGGGTACAACCTCGTTCCATAAAGCAATATTGAAAAGAGATAGTTTGGAAAATATTTTTTTAAGAATTAAACTTCTGGCTTAATATGAGAATTGAATATATTTTTGCTTTGCTTTTACTTTTTTTTTCACCATTGATTGGAGATGACAATGAATCTCCAAAAAAGAATAAATCAAGTAATCTGAATATTGTTGTTAGTGGCATAAAAAGTGACTCAGGCTTCGTGAGAGTACATTTATATAATAGTGAAAGAAAAGATTTTTTTCCTAAGAAAACATTACAGTGCTACAAAAGGCAAGTCATAGAAATTAAGGATGGTATTTGCCGGCTGTCATTTAATGATTTACCTTATGATACATATTGCTTTTCGGTGCATCATGATGAGAATGCAAATGAAAAGATGGACACAAATATCCTTGGACTTCCTACTGAGGGTTGGGGAATTTCAAATAATGTAAAACTATTTATGCGACTTCCAAATTTTGATGAGTGCAGTTTTATTCTTGACAATAATGACATTACAATTAATGTCGAAATGAGATATTAACAATCTTAATCTGAATATTATGTTAATATATTTGTTTAGAATTAAATATTTGTTATGACAAACATCATCTAAATGTTTAATATAATTAATAATTAGGAACATAATTTAAAAATATAAAATACTTGCATCTATTAACTTATAGTTTATTTAATCTTCACACCAAAACATTACATTTGTATTTTATTTGTAGTCATATAGTGGAGCAAAAATGATTGAGTACAATATTCACAATAATATTATAATTAAGAATAAAAAAGTTCTTTTTATATGTGGCACGATGAATACAACTACAATGCTACATGCAATTTCCCGAGAATTATCTGAGATGGATTGTTATTTCACACACATGTATGCAGATGGGTTACTTGACTTTCTTGCAAAAAAAGATTTATTGAATTTTGTACCGCTTAGCGGACCAATAAAACAATCAACTGTAAAGTATTTTCAGGACAATAATCTCAAAATTGATTACTACGGTAAAGCGAATGATTATGATTTAGTTGTTACATGCACAGATCTAATAATTCCAAGAAATATAAAAAATACAAAAATAGTCCACGTACAGGAAGGTATGACTGACCCGGAAGATTTAAGATATTTACTTGTTAAATATTTCAAATTCCCTCAATACTTGGCATCTACATCAGTTATGGGACTTTCCGATGAATATGATATTTTTTGTGTAGCCTCTGAAGGATATAAAGCAAAATTTATCAAAAAAGGTGTCAGAGCAGAAAAGATAAGAGTGACAGGAATACCAAACTACGATAATTGCAAAAGTTATACTCAAAATAACTTCCCGCATCGAAACTTTGTATTAGTAGCTACAAGTGATGCAAGAGAAACATTCAAATATGAAAACAGAAGTAAGTTTATCAAAAATGCTATAAAAATAGCAGATGGAAGGCAGCTGATTTTCAAACTTCATCCTAATGAAAAAGTAGAGCGTGCGACCCGGGAAATTAAAAGACTTGCACCTGATGCAATTGTTTACTCAAGCGGAAATATTCATGAGATGATAGCAAATTGTGATGTACTTATAACGAAGTATTCCACAGTTGTTTATACCGGTATTGCACTCGGCAAGGAAGTATTATCAGAGATTGATATTGATGAATTAATAAGCCTTTCTCCCCTTCAGAATGGTGGAAGTTCAGCTGTAAATATTGCTAATGAATGCAGGATATTAATAGGCAATAAAGTAAAAAGAAAAAAAGCAAATTTACTAAAATTTCAGCCACTTAAGCCAATAAGAAATGCTTTTGTAAATTTAGTTGCAAGTGTGGTATGATAATTCTTGCAGTTATGCAGGCGCGTTGTGGGTCAACAAGATTTCCTTTAAAAGTTTTAAAGGAGATTTCAAATAGAACTCTGCTTGAAATTGAAGCACGCAGAATTTTAAAATCTAAATACTTAACTGATTTTGTTATAGCGACTACTACAAATCCTAACGATGACCTAATCGAAAATTTGTCTGCTGAATTATCACTGAAATGTTTTCGAGGTGATGAAAATGACCTTCTTGACAGACACTACCAAGTAGCTAAGTTGATGCATGCTGATGCCGTGATTAAAATTCCATCAGACTGTCCACTTATTGACCCTGAGATAATAGATAAGGTTGTTGGCTTTTATATGAATAATCATCCAAATTATGATTATGTCAGCAATCTTCATCCCCCGACTCATCCCGATGGAAATGATGTTGAAATTATGTCATTTCAGGCACTTGAAAGAATGTGGATAGAAGCAAAATCTCCTCACCAGAGAGAACATACAACACCTTATATATTGGAAAATTCGAATATTTTCAGGATTGCCAATATTGAATGGGAGAACGGTCTTGATTATTCTAAAGAAATAAGGTTGACAGTTGATTATCCGGAGGATTTTGATTTTATAAAAGCAATTTATGAGGAATTGTCAATTCAAAATGAATATTTTAATCTAAATGATATTCTCGAATTACTCAACCGCAAACCAGAACTAAAGGAATTTAACAAAATTCATAATGGAAAATTTTGGTACAATTCAATATATTCACAAACAAAATAACGGGATAACTAACAATGCAATTTGATATAATTAAAAAAACAGAATTTGATAAAGTATTAAATTCCAATCTTTCCCAAAAACAAAAGTCGGAACTATTTGCGGCAATGTGTCGCTACAACTGCTTTGTATCTGTAAAAAAAGCAGGTTCGGGTCATCTTGGTTCAAGTTTCAGTGCTATGGATATTGTAGTATATTTATACCTGAACGAGCTAAATATTTTAGAACTCGGCACGGAATCACCTGATAGAGATATTTACTTCTCATCAAAAGGTCACGATGTACCGGGACTTTATGCTGTTTTTTATGCACTTGGATTTATTGATGAAAAACAACTTATGAGTCTTCGAAGAATTGACGGACCGGACGGACATCCTGATTTAAAAACAAAAGGTATCGAATCTAATACAGGCTCTCTTGGAATGGGAATTTCCAAAGGCAAAGGTTTTGCCTGGGCAAAAAAATATTCCGGTTCAGAAGGCAGAGTATTTGTGCTCACAGGGGATGGCGAATTTCAGGAAGGACAGATTTACGAATCTATGCAATCAACTTCACATCAAAAAATCACAAATATCACAGTAATTGTTGATAGAAATAAGTTTCAAACTGACAGACTTGTTGACTCGATTAATAATATTGAGGATTTATCAGCAAAAGGACTTGCATTTGGGTGGAATGTTCAGAGAATCAATGGAAATAATTTTGATGAAATTCAGAATGCTATACGGTCAAGTAAATTGATAACTGATAAACCTAAGCTAATAATAGCTGATACTGTAAAAGGTGCAGGCATATCATTCCTTGAATCGGGAAACAAAGATGAGCATGGAGAATTGCTCTACAAATGGCATTCGGGAGCTCCTGACGACGAGCATTTTGAAACGGGTGTTAATGAGCTGAAAAGCCGAATTAATAAAACTTCTCAAAGCCTTGGATTAGGTGATATAAAATTTTCCTTCTATGAGGAATTTAACAAGCAATCTCCCCTATCTTACAGAGAATATATAACAGATGCTTTCGGAGATGAATTATGCAATCTTGCCGATGAAAGGTCAGACTTAGTTGTAATGGATGCTGATCTATCGGCTGATTGTAAATTGAGAAAATTTGAATTTAAATATCCTGAAAGATTTATTGAAAATGGTATTGCTGAGCAGGATATGGTTTCTATGGCAGGTGGTTTGGCTCGCTGTGGTCTGATACCTGTTGTCAGTTCTTTTGCATCATTTTTGACATCAAGAGCAAACGAGCAAATTTACAACAATGCCTGCGAGCATACAAAAATAATTTATGCCACACACTTTGCAGGGATGATACCTGCCGGACCCGGCAAATCGCACCAAAGTGTAAGAGATATCAGCCTTCTTGGTGCAATTCCGAATATGACTGTTATACAGCCCTGCAACTCGCTAGAAATGAGATTGGCAGTAAGGTATGCTGTCAACGACGCAACTGAAAATGTCGCTTTGAGAATGGTGATAGGTCCATCTCCACGTAAAATTGAACTTCCTGAAAACTACTCTTTTAAATTCGGCGAAGGAACAGTTTTGACAAGTGGAAATGATGCATTAGTATTTGCTTATGGTCCTGTGATCCTTCATGAAATTCTTAGTGCTCAGGAAATATTATCACAAAATGGTTTTTCTTTAAAAGTTGTGAATATGCCATGGCTTAACAAAATTGAAAGCAATTGGCTTATTGAAGTATGCTCAGGTATTAATGATATTTTTGTTCTCGAAGACCATTCTAACTTTGGTGGTTTAGGCGATAGAATCCTTTACGAATTAGTAAGAAATGGAATCAAATTCGATAGATTTGAAAAAATAGGACTTGATGATTACCCTGCTTGTGGTGTTCCACATGAAGTATTAAAATATCACAGACTTGATTCACACTCACTATGCGAAAGAATTACATCAAAAACTATTGATAAAACAGAAAGCAATCATATTTACAGTGTTGAAGCGCCCCAATAATAGAAAAGGAAAATAATATGACAAATACAATTAAATTTAATGATAATTATCCTGATATTTCGGAATCTTTAAGATTATTCGGGAAATCACAGGAACTTATTCCTTCACAAACTCAGACTCTTGCGAAGGGAACCTCTCAATATGTAAAAGGGATTGCTCCAATATTTGCAAAATCAGCAATTGGTTCGAAAATTATTGATGTTGATGGCAATGAGTATCTCGATTTTACAATGGCTGTAGGTCCCCTCTCGCTCGGATATTCATATCCTGCTGTAGATGAAGCAATCAAAAAGCAACTCGAATCGGGTATTACTTTTTCTCTCCCTCATTATCTTGAGATAGAAGCTGCTGAACTTATTAGCGAAGTAATACCTAATGCAGAAAAAGTCAGGTTCAGCAAATCGGGTGCTGATGTTACAAGTGCGGCAATCAGAGCTGCGAGAGCATACACCGGAAAAAGCACTGTTCTTTGTTGTGGATATCACGGCTGGCATGATTGGTATATAGCTGTAACCGACAAAAATATTGGCATTCCTGAAGTTACCAAAGAGTTGACTTATACTTTCAATTACAACGATATTGAATCACTTCTCGCTGCAATTGATTCGGACACTGCTGCTGTAATTCTCGAACCGGTCACTTTCGATGAGCCACAAAATGAATTCTTGCACAAACTAAGGGAAATCTGTACTGAAAAAGGAATCGTACTGATTTTTGATGAGATGTGGACAGGCTTCAGAATGGCGTTAGGCGGAGCTCAGGAATATTTCGGAATCAATGCAGATTTGGCAGTTTTCTCAAAAGCTGTTGCAAACGGAATGCCTGTTTCGATAATTTCCGGCAAATCTGAAATTATGAATTTATTTGAAAATGATGTATTTTTTTATACAACTTTTGGTGGCGAAGCGCTTTCATTAGCTGCAGTTATTGCCACAATAAATGAAATCAAAGATAAAAATGTAATTTCATATTTGAATGAAAAGGGGCAGTTGCTAAAAGACGGTTATAATGAAATTGCTAAAAAACTTTCGATGGATTATACTTTCGCAAAAGGATACAATTTTCGTAGTATGATGGTATTCAATCATCCTGACCATAATGGATTGCTCCTCAAATCTATACTTCAGCAAGAGTTGATAAAATGCGGAATACTTTGGGGAGGATTTCATAATATGAGTTTCAGTCATTCTCAGATAGATATTGATTATACTTTACAAGCCTATAAACACTGTCTTGGTTTATTAAAAGAAGCTGTTGACAGCGGAAATCCCGAGTCGTATTTGAAGGGTGAAATGCTCAAACCTGTGTTTAGAAAAGTTGGAAATTTTAACACTAAGCCAAGGAATTTCTAGATGTCAGCATACAAAATTTTCTCACTCGAAAGTAAGGTTGCTATTGTAACCGGTGCCAGCGGTTTATTGGGAAGAAATTATTCAAAAGTATTATCTGATGCTGGAGCCAAAGTTGTCCTTTTGGATTTAAACAAAGATGACTGTCAGGATATTGCATTTGAACTGCCAAATGAATCTCTTGCGATTGAATGTGATATTACATCCAAAAGCAACTTGATTGCAGCAAAGGATGAAATTATAAACAGGTTCGGAAAAATTGACATTCTTGTCAATAATGCAGCAATCAACGATATGGTTGAAAATCCAATCAACGCACTCGAAGATTCAAAATTCGAGAATTATCCGCTTGAATTGTTCCGCAAAGTTATGGATGTAAATGTAACGGGAACATTCCTTTGTTGTCAGATTTTTGGAAGCATTATGGCAAAAAACGGCAGTGGTTCAATTATAAATATTGCTTCTACTTATGGCATCACAGCACCGAATCAAAATTTGTATATTGATTCCGAAGGCAGGCAAAAATTTTACAAATCATGTGCTTATCCAAGCTCCAAAGGAGCTGTAATAATGCTGACTAAATTCCTTGCTTCTTATTGGGGAACCAGTGGTATTAGAGTTAATTGTTTATCTCCGGGCGGTGTTGAAAATAATCAATCTGAAGACTTTATTAAAAAATATTCTTCGATGACTCCTGCCGGGAGAATGTCAAAACCTGATGATTATTCCGGGGCTTTGATTTATCTTGCATCAGATTCATCTAAATATGTAAACGGACACAATCTTGTCGCTGATGGCGGCTGGACAACTTGGTAATAAACTATTTTAAAATTAAAAAATTGGAGAATTCAAATGTCAAGAAGTGTAAAAGTAGGCGATAGAATAATTGGTGACGGACAACCTACATTCATAATAGCAGAAATTGGTATTAATCATAACGGCTCTGTTGAAATTGCCAAAAAAATTATTTCCGGTGCAGTTGCAGCCGGAGCTGACTGTGTTAAATTTCAAAAAAGAACACCTGAATTATGTGTTCCAAAAGATCAGTGGAATTTAGAGCGTGATACACCTTGGGGAAGAATGACATATATTGATTATCGGTATAAGGTGGAATTCGGAATAAATGAATATGCTGAAATTGATGAATTTTGTGCTAAAAGTAAAATTCAATGGACTGTTTCCTGCTGGGATGAGCCTTCAGTTGATTTTATGGAAGAATTCAACTTGCCATTTTATAAAGCACCATCAGCATCTTTGACTGACCATGAACTTCTTAAGAAATTCCGCTCAACCGGAAGACCACTTATGATTTCTACAGGTATGTCATCAATTGATGAAATCAATAATGCATTGGAAGTTATTGGAAAGTACAATCTGATGATGGCTCATTCAACATCCACATATCCATGCAAAATTGAGGAGTTGAATTTAAAATGCATCCAAACTTACAAAGATTCATTTAATGAAATTCCGATTGGTTATTCCGGGCATGAAGTAGGCTTAGCACCAACTTTTGCAGCTGTAACACTGGGAGCTAACTTTGTGGAGCGTCATATTACACTCGATAGAGCTATGTGGGGTACAGATCAGGCTGCTTCAGTTGAGATTGGTGGTTTCATTAGGCTTGTCAGCAATATCCGTGACATTGAGTCATCTATTGGCGATGGAGTAAAAAGGGTTTATGATAGTGAACTTCCGGTAAGAGCTAAATTAAGAAGAGTTTTGTAGTAAATTATATTTATTCTAAAATGTCAAAACTATCATTATTTAGAAAAATATTGCTTTTAAACAGCATCATAATTTCTGTGATGCTGTTTACTGTATTTCTTGCTAATGTAGTATATAGCCTTTATGAGTATCAGGGGAATTTGAGATTTCTTAATGAAATATTTATTCATATTTCAAAATTGAGAATTGAGTTAAATTCGCAAAAAGATGATTCTTACAAAGCTATATTCTTAGAGAATGAACTTAAGATTAAACATGAAAAACAAAACTTTATGGCTACCTTTGAAAAGGCTTCACAAAATAATGATTTTGGAAGCTTAAATATCTTAATTCCGGAATATTTCAATAATATTGATTTGTATTCAAATTTTTTGGTTGAAATTGGATTAGATGAAACTTCAGGAATTGAAGGTAAGTTCAGAGAAAGTGTGCATAATTTGGAAACCTATCTTAAAAGTATCAATCATAAAGACCTCCAAATCCTTCAACTGCAATTAAGAAGAAGAGAAAAAGATTTTATAATTAGAGGTAGATCCGAGTATGTTGACAAAGTTCAGGAACTTATTTCAACGATGCAAATTGTTATCAAGGAGTCTAATATTGGTGACAACAATAAAAATGATTTAAATAATTTATTAGAGCTATATTTAGAATATTTTTTACTTTTTGCTGATACAAGAGATAAAATTACTCAATTAAATAAATCAATTACAACAAATGAAATAATATTGAGCGAGAAATTGAATACCATCATTATTGAAGAATCACAAAATATTATCAATTACAAAATATTAATATTTTCTGTTATTGGTGTTTCAATTATATTAACAGTTATTTACTCTTATGTTACATCAAAACAAATTGTTAAACCGATTAAGCAAGCCATTATCATACTTAATCAATTGGCTGAAGGCAATTTAGATGATGCATTAGAAAATATGAAAGTATTAAGCAACAGATAAATATTTAAACAATTTCGAAATTTACTAACTATAAGTGAAAATTATGTTGAAACTAAAAATTTCTATGTTCGGCAAAATGATAATATTCAGTAGTATGATCGAAATTTTCCTGCTACTGATAGTTTTCTTATCATTATACTCTTTTCGGTTGAATGATAAAAAGCAAAATCTACTTGACCTTGAGAAAACATTAAATAATTGTAAAAATATGAGGTTAGAATTGCTCTTAAGGCGTGATTCCGACTTTATTGAGATTTACAATAATAATATTAGTCAGATTAATGTTAATCTGGAAATTTATGATAGTATTTCAAAAGAGCTATCGAGTATTGATGAGTTATTTTCACTTGACAGTCTAAAGAAATTTTATAAAGATTTAATTAAAGAATATGATGTTTTATTCAGGGAATTCGGTCTGAGTGAGGATACTGGTATTGAAGGGAAATTCAGAGATAAAATCCATAAACTCGAAGAATTCCTGAGAAATAATAATGATGACCGGCTTCTTTTCTTTCTTTTGCAGGCGCGCAGAAGGGAAAAAGACTATATAATGAGGGGCAGAGAAGAATATGCTGACCAGGTGCATCATTTAATAAACAGGTTTGTTGAAGAAGTGGAAAAGTCAAAAATGACTAAAAGCAATAAAGTTGAGTTTATAAGTTTGGCAAAGGATTATGATAAATCATTTGCTGAATTTGTAATAATTTTTGAAAAGCTATCCGAATTAGAGCAGCAGATGAGTCTAATAGAAAATGATATTGAAAAACTGATAACTAATCTTGTAATAAGTGAAAGCGAAGTAATAGATAATTTTGTGATGTCACTAGTCCCGATTTTTGCAATTTCAATTTTTGTAAGCATAATTTTGTCGGTTTTAATAGCAAGAAGTATCACAAAACCTTTAATCCATTTAAAAGATGCAACAATTAAAGTCGCTGATGGGGATTTAAGCTACAAAGTCAAAATAGAATCGAATGATGAAATTGGTGAGGTTGCAAGATTTTTTAATATTATGACCGAAAAAATTGCTAAAGCAAATGATACAATTGTAAATCAGCAAAACAAGCTTAATGAGCAATATTCTGAACTAAAGGAAATTAATGCAACCAGAGACAAATTCTTTTCAATCATTGCTCATGATTTAAAAAATCCAATCAGTGCTTTTATGGGTGTATCAGCCTTCCTGGTCAAGACATTTCAAGACCTGAGCCGTGAAGAAATCAAGGAATTCTTAGATGGAGTCAACAATACTGCCAAGAGACTATTTGAATTATTGGAGAACTTGCTTCTATGGTCAAGAACTCAGCGGGGTTTGATACAGTATCACCCTATGAATCTTGAACTTACACAGATCTTGCAACATAATTTAGAGCTTTTGAATGCTGCTGCAGTTAGTAAGTCTATCAATTTATCAGGTGAAATTGAAAGTGATATTGATGTATATGCTGACCCAAATATGCTTAACACAATTCTAAGAAATCTGATTACAAATGCTATTAAATTTACAAAAGAAAATGGAAATGTAATTGTCAGAACAAAGCAAATTGGTGATTATTGCAGGATATCAATTATTGATGATGGTGTGGGTATATCGAAGGAACTAATCTCAGGTCTGTTTAAACTTGAAGGTAGTGTTTCAACTGTTGGAACAAATCAGGAAAGTGGAACAGGTTTAGGGTTAATAATATGTAAAGAGTTTGTTGAAAAACATTCCGGGGAAATTTGGGTAGATAGTAAATTAGGTGAAGGCAGCGCTTTTCACTTTACTATTCCCATAGCATTTAAGTAAGAAAGGAATCTAATAATTATGAATAAAATGACAAGTAAGTTAATTAACAATATTGTAAATCTTGAATTTATTGAATTTGTGTTTAATAATTCTAATGATATTTTCTGGATTATTGACCAAAGTTTCAGGCTGGTTTTTATAAGTCCTGCAATAGAGAGTATCACAGGTTATACAAAAGAGGAATTTATACTGCTTTCCAAAGAACAAAAATACACAGAAACCACAATAGATAAGCTTAATAGAATTTATGAACTTGTTTCAACTACAAAATTACAGGACGGAGCTTTTGATAATATTCAGATTGAGTATATCTCAAAATCGGGTGAAATTGTTCTGGTCGAGGTTAAAGGAAATATTATCTATGATGAATACGGGATATTTAGAGGAATTTATGGTATCAGCAAGAAAATATCTGAAGAATTAAAATTACAAAATGAGCTTCTAATTGAGAAAGAAAGAAATTCTATAGCCAGACAATTTACTTCAAATATACTTGGTTTAGTTGGTCATGAATTTATAACTCCCTTAAATGGTATTTTAGGTTTTACAAAAATATTATCAAAAAATGCACATTCGGATGATGAATCTGATATGCTTAATGACATATATCACTCAGCCCAAAGATTAAATGCGGCTTTGAATTCAGTTGTAACATTAGCAGCTATTGAAAGTAATCAACTTCAAATTGAAAATATTGATGTTGATTTATATGAAATTCTGAATAATTTGAAAAATACTTTTCAGCCAATTATTGAAATCAAGAAAATTGAATTTGATATTAATATTGATATCTCTGTAAAAGGTCTTGTTACTGATGAAAATTGCCTTTATCAAATTCTTTATCAATTAATAGACAATGCTATTAAATTTACTGATGAAGGTAATATTTGTGTAAATATAATTGGAACAAAAATTAACGACAAAGAATTCATTGAAATATCAGTCGAAGATTCAGGGATTGGTATAAGTGACTCTAAATTTGATACAATTTTCGAACCTTTCCGACAAATCAGCGAAGGACACGACCGACATTATGAAGGGCTTGGACTTGGTCTGTCAACAGCAAAAAGGCTGGTTGACAAGCTCAATGGGTTTATTAGCGTATCAAGCACAAAAGGAAGTGGCTCAATATTTTCAGTATTTTTTCCGAAATATGCAGATATTTCATTTAAGTAGTTAATTTATTCTCTTACTTACAAGAAACTTGTTCTTGTTATCACTAAGTTTTACAGCAAATATGGTATATTCTTCTCCTTCAGTTATACCATATTTTTTTCTGATTTCAGCTACTTTAAGAGGGAAATTCTTTCTGATTACAATAGCTTTCATATCGGGTAAAAATTTCATGATTTCTTTTCGGTCAGGCTTTGTCAGTCCGATGATTTGATATACTTTGCCGGCATATCCCTCAATCAAATCATTAGAAGTATAAATATGAGTATTCACTCCAATCTTTGACAAACCAAATTTACCTGCATAAAAATCACTAAATCCTGACTTTAAAATTGCAGGGTGTGAGTCATATATGTATTTCTTCGGATACTCGGTCTTTATGTCAATTTTATCATTAAAATTAAAAATATGCTCGAAAGGGCTATCACTTAATTCGACAGCTACAATTTGTTTAGAAAGATTTAATGCAGTAAAATCAAATTCAATCAAAAGTTCTTTACATTCATTATTGACTGAAATTACATAAATTTTTGATAATTCCGGAAACAACTTCATTACTGCAGTTAAGTCCATCATTGGTGAAAGCTTGATATGCAAAAATTTAGTTATTCCTTTCAATTCCGGGAAAATTTTCAATATATCAGGCTGCCATTCATTAATACTGAATTTCCTCTCTCCTGCTTTATCGCGCCTGTCAGGGTCAATATAAACATAGTCGAATTTTAATATATTACTTGTTAAGAAATCTTCGGCAAAAATATTTATAAACTGAGTATTTTGAACTGAAAGAGCCTCAAAATTATGAACAAGAATATTCAGTAAAGATAAATCTGATTCTACACAAATATGACTTTTTGAATTAGAGGAAATAAAATATGAATCCACACCAAAGCCTGCTGTCAAATCAAGCGATTTTTCATACTTAAAAAGATTAGATTTATATTTTGCTGCCAAGAAACCTGATGATTGTTCGATATTCTTAGGCTGAGGCATAATTAAATCATAATTATCAGCCCAATCAGACATTTTGTGAGATAATTTCTTTCGACATTGAATTTCATTTACTGCAAATGCAATATCAATATCTGGAATATGTACCTTATTCAATAAAAGTTGATAGGGCTCATTTTCAAAGTTATCTCTTATAAATTTTTTTGTTTGTTCTGATATTGTATTTTTCATAATTTGCAAAAATAACAAAATTTCCTTAAGATTGAAATGTTATTGTAATAATATAACATCCTTTGATGCGTTAATAAATAATAGTTAATAATATAAGGTCTCTTAAAATGAATTTTCAATCAAAAATATTAGTATTAATATCGTTCGTATTATTTGTATCATGTTCAACTTCAAAACCTACAGCAGCAGACAAGATGCGAGATGGAGCAAATCTCAAACTTGACCTTGCAGATATGTGGGAAGATGGAGATAAAATGATAACTAATGGTGAAAAGCTTGTTTCTGATGGTGAGAAAGACAAGCAAAAAGCAATTAAGATGAAAGAAGAAGCTGAAAAACTTCTTAACCAATCCGAAGCAAAAATCCAGGAAGGAAATAAAATGATTAAGGAAGGTACAAGCCTTAAAATGCAAAGCGAAACAGAATATATAAAAAGATATCCCGGAAAAAAACTTGATTAAACGCTTTAATTAAGGTTTAATAAAAAAATTGGATTATTTTCTTCTAAAACTGAGGTTTTGGGATGGGGTGGTTGGTAGCTGACAATTACTCACTCTGCGACTTTAAATGAATATTGGTTTCTCTTAATATTCAAAATTTCTTTTCAGTATCATTAATATCAATATAAAGTGTATCAGTTTCGGGATAATATTCAATTCTCATTTGAGCTCAAAAAAATTGTTAAAACCTTTTTCTTTAAGACCTGAAATCAATTTATTATCTCCTGTCCATAATGGAATATCAAGTTCTAATGATAATGCAATAAATGGAACATCATTTTCATCAATATCAAAACAAAGTTCAAAAGCCTTTTTTTTATTTTCATAAGAAACCAAACTTGAAGGAATAAATCTTATGAAATCAATGATTCTACTCATTAGAATATAAAAATCAGTAGCTGAAAGTTTGGAATTTTTAATCATCTTTTCTTTATGAGCATAAATTTCATAAATCACATAATTTGGACAATAAAATTGGTAATTTGAGTCAATGAGACAACTTCTAATTTTAGACTCAATAGGGGTATTAGAGCTGAAAAGATGATATTAGTATCAACTATTGATGATTTGCTCTTCAAATAGAAACATCCTTCATATATTCATCTCGATTCTGCTTCCACCAATTAGATTTGATTTCTTCAGCTATTGATAATATTGATTCATCAAAACCGGATCTTTGAGCCAGACTTTCAGTTTCTAAGTTCTTTATTAATGAGAGAATAAAATTACTGTCAAAGTCAGATTTTTTCAGTTTGAATATTAACTCATCTTTGTTATTTTCAATAATAAAATTTTCCATAACGTCACCTAATAATTATTATATGATTTAAAACGAAATATTATGATTAATATTATTAACCCACTCCCCGCCTCATTCCGAAGCGGGGAGTAGATATTCCTAAGAAAAATTAATACCTTTTGATAATTCCAAAAATTATTCTTCTAAAAATGACTGCATTCCTCGCCTCACCAAAGATAACCTTCTTAACAATGTTTTGAATTTCTTCAATCATTATATGTGATTTACTGAATTTTGTAAATTCTTTTAAAGTTGTCGTAGTGTTGTCTATTCCAATTGTATTTGCAGAATCAATAATCCACTTTTCGCTTGCAGGTACAAAAACAATTACAAACTTGTGAGTATTATGATTTCCTGAATAGTAGAAATTCAAATTTCCCAAAGAACCACAATGCTGGAATTTATCAATAATATTTGATTTTACTTTGTCGTCATCAATAATTCCAATACAAGATTTATCAATTTTGATAACTCTATTAAGAACAGCATTAATACCTTTCGCTCTGTCAATGAAAAAGTCTTTTCGCGTAATTTGGTATTTGCTTTGTTTTGCAATTAAATCCACAGTTTGATTTATGATGGACTCATCAAGATAACCCTCAATAAAAATCGGAAAATTTTTCATTTCAGATGTATCTGTCAATATTTAAAAAGATATCGGAGTCATAACTCAACAGCTCGCTAATTTCATCGGAACTTGTTTGATAAATTGTTGTTTTACCATCCTTGTAACCCACAATATTTAGTATAACTTCATTAGTTGAACTTTCAAGTAAAGTTGTAAGTAAGTAAGGGCTGTGAGTTGTTATAAAAAATTGGTTTGTTTTGCTCAATAGAATTTTATTCGAAAGCTCTTGTATATATGGTGGAAAAGAATTTACCTCAGGTTCTTCAAATAATAAAATTGAATTGTTGTTTGATTCGATTGCTGCTGAATAAAAAATAATCCTCTGTATTGTATCAGCTAACATTGAGAATGGGATTTGTGATACGTTATATTTCTGCAATTTTTTCTGGCTGAAATATAGATTTTTACTTGGGTCATAGACTAAATCTAAATTGTATTCACCAAGGATTTCAGCAAATTCATTTTGTAAATCTTCATATTGTGATAAAATCCAAAACAGATTATTCCCATTAGGAATTAACAAACTTAAATTATCTTTGCTTAAATAGTTTATATTTGCCTTAAATTTGTATGGTTTTGTAAAGCCAGAAAAATCATTCAAATGCTCTGTTATTTGATAATAATGAATGTCTGAGTTGTAAGGATTTAATAAAACTAAATCAGGATTACCATACTTCTGTTTAAATTGATTAAATATTTCATTAATACTCTTAAAATCATCAAATAAATAATGATTTGATGGCTCTAATAATAGTTTATTATTTGATTTTAGAAAGTTATAATTTTTGTCATAATTCATTAAAGCGATTGAATTATCAGTTCTAATGCTAATATTATTTCTGTTTATATTATTGTGAAATAAATTAGAATTATCCTCAAAATTAATCACAGATTTTAAATCTTGCTGAAATAATAAATCCGGGTTTGCAAGCAAGGATAGTGCCTCAATAATACATGACTTACCGACATTAGGTTTGCCGATAAATACATTGATTCTTTTACATTCAAATTCAATGTATTCTATTGATTTGAAATTCTTAATCTCAACCTTACTAAAAAAATGTTCACTCATTTACAGCACCTGAAAAATTATATACATTATAACGATTTTAGAGTGGATTTAGTTGGATATAAAAGTAGGGACAAGAATAATCTCATCCCTACAAATTTATTTTTCTCACATCTTCTGGTGCAGAGGGAATTTAGCTGTGTAGCGTTTTACTTCTTCGGTGATTTCTGCGTGTAGGGCTTTGTTGTCAATGTTTGTGATGACGCGGTCAATCAACTCGGCTACATAAAGGAAATCATCCTCACGGAAACCGCGTGAAGTCATTGCAGGAGTGCCAAGACGAATGCCCGATGTAACAAGTGGCGATTGATTGTCGTTTGGTACTGCATTTTTGTTACACGTGATGCCCGATTCATCTAATGCATTTTCTGCCTGCTTTCCGGTAACACCTTTGTTGCGTAGGTCTATAAGCATAAGGTGGTTGTCGGTGCCACCACTAACAAGGTTATAACCTTTGTCGCTCATAGCTTGTGCAAATGCTTTTGCATTTTTGATAACCTGAGTTGTATAACGGTCGAACTCATCCGACAAACATTCGCCGAAAGCAACAGCTTTTGCAGCAATTACGTGCATAAGCGGACCACCCTGAACGCCCGGCATAACCATTGAATCAAGCACTTCGCTTATTTTCTTCACGCGTCCTGATTTTGGTGCCACCAAGCCGAATGGATTTTCGTAATCTTTGTGTGTCATTATGATACCGCCGCGAGGTCCACGTAGCGTTTTATGAGTTGTTGATGCAACTATGTCGCAGTATGGCAGTGGATTTGTGAGTTTACCTTTCGCAATCAGTCCGGCAGGATGTGCAATATCAGCAAATAAAAATGCACCTACAGAATCAGCAATCTGACGGAATTTTGCAAAATCAATATCACGAGAATAAGCAGATGCACCTACTGTAATCAGTTTTGGTTTGTGCTGTTTAGCAAGTTCTGCGGCTTTATCATAGTCAATAATTCCGGTTTCAGGGTCCAGTTCGTAAGGAATAAAATTATACAAACGACCGGAGAAATTCACAGGTGAGCCGTGAGTAAGATGTCCGCCGTGAGCAAGACTAAGCCCCATCACAGTATCACCCGGCTTGATGAAAGTGAAATACACAGCAAGATTGGCATTTGAACCGCTATGTGGCTGAACGTTCACATATTCAGCTCCAAATAGTTTTTTTAGTCTGTCGCGGGCGATATCTTCAGCAACATCCACCCACTCACAACCGCCGTAGTAGCGTTTGCCCGGGTAACCTTCAGCATATTTGTTTGTCAAGACAGAACCCTGCGCCTGCATAACTGCATCAGAAGTGAAATTCTCACTTGCAATAAGTTCGATTTTCTCGTGCTGGCGGGCATTCTCTTTCATCAGAACGTCATAAAGTTCCGGGTCATTTGCTTTAACTATTTCGTACATAATAATAACCTAATTTTTAATTCTCAAAAACTTTCGTTAAATATGGATTAATCCAATATTACAAAAGTAATGTAAATAATTCTGACTGCAAAATTAAAGCGTAAATGAATTGTGAATAGTTTAATTTCTATTGCAATGTTTGTAAATATTTGGGTTCATTGTACGAATAAAAAATTAAATATATTGAAAATATAGCGAATTAATTATTTATAGCATTTCACAAAAATGCAATTTCCAAAATTTATTTTTAAATTGTAATTATATAAATTTATTCAAAAAGTTAATTATTGTGGCTATTATATTAATCGTAGCCATATAATCAAAAACCTTATATTTTTTAAGAATACATTAAATTATGAAAACTAAACGATACTTTTTTATTTTAAACAATTGAAAAATTATAATAATATGAAATAATTTCATAATAAGAAATCTTATTAACATTTTTAACTATCTTTTTGACATTTTTAACCAATTTTCAATTTGAAAAAACGCATCTGCTCACGCACTCCGTCATGATTATACATATAGCCCAATGTCCATTTGTCTGCATTGAATGCCTCATTTGGTAATATATTTTGATTGCAACTTGAACCAAATCCGGAAATATTGCTCTTGGTATATTCCACTAATCGTCCTGCATTATTGTAATTGTAGGATTTAAGAGAAATCAAATAGGTTTTTTTAACATTTACTAATTTGCCAATATTAATCATTAACAATTATCATCTTGACCTTACTTCATTTCCTCTTCCACAATCCTCCGGATTGATACACCATTAATTAATACATCTTTCAATACGGCTTTACCATTTTTGACAAAAACCGAAGCATAAGTAACTGCGGTTGAATCCTGCAAAGATTGACGATATTTAAGTTCAGCCCGAACAAGGTCGTTGATGTCGTTGTGTAAACTCATGGTTGCTCATCACATTAGTAAGTTTTAAAACCTATAATCGAAATCACATTAAATTCTAATTCAAAAATACAATAAAAAATATCTAAATCAAATATTTTTAATTATCTTTGTCATCTTTTTTAAGTTTCACTGCTCTTACTGTTCGTAAAACAAATTGAAAGTATGATGCGAAATAAACAAGACAAATTTTTAGAACTCTTTGAACCGCTGAAGAAGAACCTCTGGAGGTTTTGCCTATCGGTAACGCCGACTTACGACGATGCAAAGGATTTACTTCAGGACACAATTGAATCTGCTTACAGAGAATTTGATAAATTAAGAAATTACGGGGCGTTTCTATCATGGATGTTTTCAATTGCATCACGACTTAATTACAGCAGAGCAGCAAAACAGAAAATGACTGAACTTACTTCAGAAAAATATTATGATTTGCTCGAATCCCGTGAACTGACACCCGACAGAATATATGAAATTAAACTTCTCTATGAAGCAATGGAAAAATTACCAAAGGAGCAGAAAGAAGCAATTGTGTTGTGTAATATTCTGGGTTATCCTCAAAATATCGCCTCGGAAATTCAAAATGTGAAACTTGAAACACTTAAACAGCGGCTTTACAGGGGAAAAGAACAACTAAAAGTACTGCTGAGTACAGAAATCAAAACTTATGTAAATAATAATCCTAAGAGGGCATTATGAAGGATTTAGATAGATTATTCGATGATATTTCAAAGACCAACCTCCCTGAGTTTCCGTTTAACGACAGCGAAATCAGGAAAACTTTGACTAATATTGATAAACAAAAGAAAACAAACATTTTTAATAAAAGAGGAGTAGTTGTGATGAGTATATTTTCAAGTATCCTAATCGTTTTTGTAAGTCTGATGATGATACAGAATACTACAGACATAGTTTCTAATAATGAGGTTCTTTCAAATTTTAACTCAATTCAAGTTGCGCCAGAATCAAAGATTAATATTTCAGAGCAAAATCAGGTAAAGAACATTGCTTCAAATGATACTCCGAAAAGCCCGAGAAAACAAATTGAAAATTCGGAGAAGAATGACGAACCAAACAACACAAACAGAAACGGATTCAATTCTATAGAAAAGATGCAAAAGAATCTCACTTCTGAAGAAAGAGAAAAACTTAATAAGCATTTAGGAATTGACCCAATTGATACCAATATTGCAAAAAATGTTAATGGCAATATAACAATTCACTACTATAAAAAAGATTTACCAAAAGATGAGCTTGACTCTATTGATGTCCTTGTGTTATCTGATGATGAACTCGAAAGAATTAATATAAGAAAAGTAGATTGTGGATATTTGTTCCTTACTGAATCCATATATCCAAGTTATAACCTAAATCAATTCAAGGACATACCAAAATATATGTATCCAGACAAAGGTATTGTCAGAATGTTACATTTGGTAAATGATTCAAATAAATTTCAACTTTCATATCTAAAGAATCCTGATTGGGATATGTCATTATCACCAGGAATTTTTCCTGAATGTCTAAGAATGCATCGAGGCGATAGTACAGGGACAACTTATTCGACAACAAGTTTTGGAACAAGTGTTATAAATAGCTTCGGCTCAAACAAAATATTGAAAGATATTATAAATAATTACGTATATACAGGCAAACTACAATCTGATTTAAGAAAAATTCTTGGTCCTGATGGAAAAGTAAGTTCAATAAAGATATATTACGATAAAACTAAAAATCCTAATATTAATGCTGGAGTTCCGGTATTTCTAAGGGTAAATACTGAAGAAAGAACTAATTACATTATAGTAACTTATCTTGCTACTGAAAATTTCATCAACCTTCTGCCTGATAGATATAAGCGTTCAAGTCATAATAAATCATTTGAGAATTTATTAAGTAATATTGACCAAGGCTTGATTCATAAGCAATTTGTTGATGCAGTTGCTGAAATCAAAGAACCTTGTAATTTTAGTCAACCTCAACTATTATCAAAACCCGAAGTTAAAGAAATCAAACAAATCGCAGGTATCGAAAAACTAACTTTATCATTTGAAGAAGCGGAAAAAATAGGAATATTTAAAAAGGGTGATACAATATCATGCTCTATGGAAGAATATATTAATATTGATAATGTTCCACCTGGAGGTTTGAAAATGATAAATGAAGTTTTTGGTTATGATACAACAAAACAGCATTTGTTACTCAAATCAACTGCTTCTTCAATCATGTATAACTCAGATGAAAATACCAAAGGGATTAGAGTAAAACCTGTTCGTTATTCAGGATGGGATTATACTATATGGTCAGAAAAAGCTGCTTTAGGTGTTATTTATCAATCAGTTATGAGCTTGAACGGAATAATTTCAAATCAAGTAACAATGACTCAAATTTCTCAATCACCTTTTCTACTTTCAGACACCACAAATGATGATTATATAGATGTTGATAAAATACTAACGAAAGATTCATTGGGAAAATACAAACCTTTAATTCATAATTTGTTACCAGTTAACTTCCATTGGGAAGAATATAACGGTGATGATACAATTCGATATGATGTTGACATCTGGTTTTATGTGAGCAAGGAATTTGCAGAGCTTCTTCCTGAAAGATACCGCACACCTATTCTAAACGAGCTTGAAATAATTTCAAGGGTGGAAGACGGCTCACTCTCTCCCGATGATGCCTGCAAAGCACTCAAAGGAGAAATATCATATCTTGGAGTTTGTAAACTAAGTAATAATTTGCTTGAATCACTGAATATTTATCCAAACCCTCTTAGTGGCGATAATATTAACATATCCTTCGCACCGAAAAGAAACTGTAATCTGAGATTCGAACTTTACAGTCATGAAGGTAAATTTATTTCTACTTTGAGTGAAAGTAAGAGTTATTCAACTTATATTAATTCATTAAACTTTAATGTTGGAAATATTTCACAAGGTATATATTTCATAAGTATAAGCGACGATAAGGGAAATGTTGTAAACGAGAAATTTGTGAAAGTGAAGTAATTGATTATTAATAATTTTATCGGGTAATTGATATAAGCCCTTGCAAATGTTTATTTTGCGAGGGTTTTGTTTCAGTGGGGAGTTTGATTTTGTCGTTGTTCTGTGGCTTTAGCCGAATGTGTAATCGCCGAGAATTTTGGCTAAAGCCCTACCGTTATTAAATAATCAAACTCCCCGCCATGAATGACGGGGCTATTGAATTAACCTAAGTAGTTCCTTAATTTGTTCCATTTATTTATTAAATTTCACTTTGAAAATGCCTGAATTATCGTTATTTTTGATATTCTGAAATGAACTAAAATTAAATTAGTAATATATCTTAAAACTGAGCAATAAATATATGAATAATAAGCAAGATATGATAATTTATAACTCTCCTGATGGCAAAGCTTCAGTTTCACTGCTTGCTAAAGATGGTATGGTTTGGATGAATCAAAATCAGATAAAACAAACAACAAAATAATGTTAAAAGCAAAATAAATAAAAATAATCATTTAACTATTTTCTTTTATAATAATTCATTGTAACATTTAATCGCTCATATCCTTGTACTTCACTTACCGTATAGTATCCGGAGTTGTTATAAGCAAAGCAAATTGATTCACCCTTCGGCTCTGAAATCAAGGGAAGGCATTGCGGATTTTGCTGAAAAGTGTATTTCAGATGTTCTCTCCCATTTCTCTGCCAATAATATACTCTTATATAATTTCTGACTAAGATTTCTTTTCCGTCGGAACTTATATCCGCTCCGGTTGCAGTGTTAAAGGGTAATGTAGCGATATGCTCCAATTCGTTAAAATCATCAATAAATGGATACTTGGAGCTGAATACTCTTGAAAAACCTTCTCGTTTGCTGATTACAAACAAATCCATCGAAATAGGATCAATTAGCAGTGACTCGGCGTCTTTTGCTCCATCAGGATATTTAAAAAATATGTTACGTTTATGTTGTAAATCAGTAATTATTGAAGTATCAAAATTTTGGATTTTTGGTTCCTCAATTTCTATAATCTTAATATTTGCTCTTATAGCATTATTGTCACCAATATCTCCAATATAGATATAGGATTTACCATCGAAAGGATTTTTTACACAAGCGATATCTTCCCAGTCCCTATTACCACTTGTAACTCTATAAGTTGCAACTAAATTTCCATTTGAATCAAGTAGAAATAAATTCGGAGGGCTGCCGCTGTCATTATGTACCCAATAATAACCCGGGTTATTAATACTTGCTGCCATGCCTGATATTTCATCAAGAGGAGGAGATTGAATCAGATTTAACGGCTCGCCTGTATGAAATAGAACATTATTTATGCCCGTACAATTTTCTGCAATTTTTATTTCAAACTTTTCTTCAGGTACATCAAATGGAGAATCATCACACTTGATGAAGAGCATGATAATTAATATTGCTACAATAATTATGAGAAAATATTTTAAAATCATAATTGATATTAAATAGAAAGACTCTGCTTTTAAGGGCAGAGTCTTTATTACAAAAAAAAGAAATTAGAATTTATTACCGTTTCCTGATGCAGGGTAGCAACCTATATCACTGCTTGGAGCAGGTGCAGTAGTACCATTTGGAGCACGAACAGGAGTAAAGCCGGTGAATCCTTTGCCTAAAGCCGGTGAACCCGCTTTTAATCTGAAGTTCTGGTTACCAAGAACATTCAATTTAGCAAGGATACCTTCTCTTAACTGTGCTTCAGTGTAATCAACAGTATAATTAACAAACATCGGGTCTTTATCGCCCGGAGTTGCACTGTTGATGTCAGTTGACTGAGGAACAGTTACACCGGCAGTAGGGTAAATTTCATCAATTAAACTCTGGAATGAAGCAAAATTATAGTTATAACCATAAACTGTATTAACAGCATCAAAACCATCAACCATTCTTGGTCCGAAACGGCAATTTACCATTAAGTTGTTGTAAATCTGACCTCTTGCACCTTCCTCAACGTTGATTGAGCCACCACGTCCGGCTTGTGCTCTTCTGTAGCCGGAAGTAACAACTGTATTATTGTAAATATCAATGTTAGTCTGGATAGTTTTGTCGCCGCCGTTACCGGTTTTAAGACCGTTTGTAGCACTACCGATAACTAAGTTGTAAGCAAGAATACCAACTGTACCGCCTTTTGCATTAATACAGTCACCACCTGTTTCGCCTTGGAACTCAACTAAATTGTAGCAGAAAGAAATTCTGCCACCAAGTGGGCGCCATAAGTCATCAGCAATACCAAAGAAATGGCAATGTTCTACTATATAATCGCCGTCTTGATTGTCATTCATAAGTGTGTAACGAGTACTACCCGGATTTCTTAACACATAGTCCGGATTGATAAGCTCGCCTGCAGGACCGCCTGTGTATTCGATATCGCAATATCTCAATACTAATCTGTTGCAAGTCTGATAGCATTGAATGCCACCCCAGTAACCGCGTGCAAAATTGTCAATACCTTTCTTTGCATCGTCAACTGTCATTATAATTCTTTTCTGTGGTGTTCCTTCTGCAATCAACTGTCCAAAAACAGCGATTTCCGGGCTTGAACCTTGGATACCATCTCCATCAAAAATGAGTTTTACACCTGGTTCGATTGTAAGTGTTTTTCCGATTGGAACAATCAGATTATCAGTTACAATATATGTACCTTCCTTAAGTACGCCCTCAATATTGCCGCCTAAATTTTCAGGTGCTTTATTGTCCGGACCAGTGGTATTCTTGCTGTCTTCGCTACAAGAAATGAATGATACAACTAAAGTAAATGCTAAAAGCATTAGTATTCTTGATAACTTCATAGTTATCTCCATATTATTAATTGAACAAGTATTTAATTCCAATTTGCATATTTCTGCCAAACAAATTTCTTCTTGCAAATGTCTCTTCTCTCGGATTATCTTGGAATGGCATTTGTACACCAAGGTCCACGAGCGGTCTTTTTACATAAAATTCTCTCGGTGTATCTAATAAGTTCCTTGACTTGAAATATAGTGTAAAACTACCAAATTTTTTCTCTGCCGAAAAGTCTAAATTAATCTGAGGTCTTTGCCACCAGTCAAGTTTATATTCAGGTGCAACAAACACAATTCTTTCTCCCTGATAATTCAAGTCCACCTGTGCATCAATTCCAAGCTCCTGATTCTTATACAAAATTGAGAAGTTGAAAAGGTGGTCTGTCTGCCCCTGAAGTGGTCTTGTTTCATTCCTGATGATATTTGTTAAATCTCCAACATTGACAGTGCCTGCATCTAAGTCTTGTCTTAATCTTCCTGATATATCCATATCAACAAGATACATGTTTTCTTCGGTTAATCTGAAGAAAAATCTCTTTTGTGATTCAATTTGTGAACTTGTATAAGAATAATTAATTCTGAATCCGATTTGACTTATATATTTGGTAAATTCAATTTCAAGACCATAGTTATTTGCTTCATCAAAATTCTCAAAAGTAAAAGTTCCGCTTCCGATGTATGCTCGCTCAATAGGATTTGTTAAGTGCTTATAAAAAACACCAACAAATATTTTATCTAAAGCCGAAGGATAATATTCATATCTTAAATCGAAATTGTCTGCAACTGTATTCTTAACATTTGGATTACCCTGAAATTTTTCGCCGTCGGAGTTGATTTCAATAGCCGGAACAAATTCATAAAAACTTGGGCGGGTAAGCGCCTGATTATAGCTCAATCTCCAGTTTGTCTTCCGGTTTGGCATATATTTGATAAAAACACCAGGTAAGATATTCAAATAATCCTGCGAACCTTTTGTATTTGCAGGCGATTGAGGACCACGATATGCAGCAGTTTCAAATTCAATATCTGTATATTCTGCTCTTACACCGGCAGTTATTTCAAAATCACCAATTCTTCCTTTGCTTTGCAAAAATGCTGCACCAACCAATTCATTAATAGTATATTCATTTGTGCTTCCGGTTGAGCCGTTTGGATTGAAAAGCCGGAAATATGTATTACGTAAATCGCCATTTCTAACATCACCTTCATACACATATTCCTGATTTCCAGGATATTCATTCAGTGAATTATTCAGATATGGTCTGAATGTATATTGGTCGTAGAAATTTTCACGGTTTTTGAATCTTATTAATGTACCGATTTTATTTTCCAACCGAAGTTCTGAACTTCCTAAGGAAATAAAAGATAATTGTTTGAGGTTTGTAATAAAATTAATATCCTGGTCAGAGTTGTAAGTAAATTCACGAACGTACTGATAATCATAATCAACACGAATATCACCATGGATATTCAAATCATTGACATCTTTTCTGTTTAGTCGCATTGTTGCTCTGTCGGGCTGATTTCTCGTCGCTAAAGCATAAGATAAAGACCAGTCAAAAACATGATTTTTTCCGAAATTATGGTCACCACGTATAGTCGAGTTATAAATATTCTGGTCAATTTGCTGTGAGAATAATTCATAATCAACAGTACGTACAAATGAAAGCCGGAAATAACTTGAATCAATTAAGTACCATGCTTCATTTTGTGATAAGTGCATAAATGCGTTATAAAGACTTATTCTGTGGTTAGGATTAAAATTGTAATCTAATTTATTATGAATACCAATTCTTGTATCATGAATAGAGTTTTCACGTACGTAAACATTATCGAGCGTTGTCAATCCTGATTCACGCTCAGGGTCAATATTGGTTGAAGATGAATTCTGTCCACGAGTGATACTCTGATAACTTAACGCTAAAATTGCTCCAAACTGCTTATTTTCACCAAATCTGTCACCTATAGTAAAGCCCGCAATTGCATTTGGCAACGCTGTTCTATTTTCAAATACAGATGCTTCAAGCGGAAAATACTTATTTACAATATCATATTTTTCCTGCTTGCTTAAATTATCATTCCATTCTGTAATTCTTCCGGGTGAACGTCTTCTTTGAACACTTGTGTTAAACCAAAGATAATCCCTGTCTAAAAACAAATCATTATAGCCCACTGCTGCATTTGCCTGAACAAGAAAATCATTGGGAGCATTTTTCATCACAAGATTTACTGTTCCGCCAATTGCATCAGCTTCCATATCAGGAGTAACTGATTTGAATACTTCGAGTCGCCCGATTAAGTCTGAAGGAAATATGTCAAGCGGTACAAATCTGTTTCTCGCATCAGGTGACGGGATTTTGATACCATTAACCAAAGTATTGTTATATCGCTTATCCATACCACGGATAATAGCATAAGAACCTTCATTTGAACCCTCTTCCTCAATAGATACACCGGGCATCTTCTGGATTAAAGTTGAAACTGTTATATCCGGTGAAACACTTATTACACTTGATGTCATAATATTCGATACACCGATATTCATTTTTTCGCTGGCTCTTGCTCCTTCTTCTGATGAAATATCTTTGTCTGCAAAAACAAATATTTCATCACCTTCTACACTTTTTTCCTCAAGTTCGAAGTCAATTTTAACTAAATCCTTGTCATTTATAGATATTTTTTGTGATGATTGTTCGTAACCGACATAAGTTACTTTTAATGTATATTCTCCGGGTTTGATATTTTTTATTCGGTATGAACCATTTAAGCCGGCTTTTGCACCGGAACTTGTCCCATCCACCCTAACGGTGGCGCCAACAAGCGGCTGTTTGGAATGTTTTGACTTAATGCTTCCTGTTATATCAACAGAAAAAGCAGAATAATTAATAAAAAAAACAAAAAGTAAAAATATTGACTTTTTAGCTGTAACCATTGATTATTGAAAATTTAAGTTTGACATTATGTAAAAATAACATTTAAGTGTTATTTTATAATTAGCTTTATGTTAAGATTGTGTTAAGATTTAAATAGTGAATTTTGTATACTTTATATATCAAATGCTTAAAATAAAAAACACTATTCCAAATAGAAATAAGTTTGAAAATTAAAATATTTTCGCTATATTAACTTCAAACTTTAATTATACTTACTTATTCCAGATTTAATTTAAAAATATGAGAAAGATACAAGGCAATCAATACAAATTCATTTCAGGTATATTACAAAATAGAATTTTAGTTCTCGATGGTGCTATGGGAACCATGATTCAACGGCACAAACTTGAAGAAGCAGATTTCCGCGGGGAGAGATTCAAGGACTGCGGACGTGATTTAAAGGGAAACAATGACCTTTTAAGCATTACTCAGCCGGATATTATTTATGATATTCATAAGCAGTACCTTGAAGCAGGTGCCGATATTATCGAAACAAATACTTTCAGCGGTACATCAATTGCACAGGGTGATTACGGCTTACAAAAAATTGTATATGAGCTAAATTTTGAGTCTGCTCGGCTTGCTAAAAAAGCAGCAGTTGATTTTATGAATGAAAACCCGGGAGAAGTAAGATTTGTAGCAGGTGCAATCGGACCTACAAATCAGACTTTATCACTTTCGCCGGACGTTAATAATCCCGGATTTCGTGCTACTTCGTTTGATAAAATGGCAACGGCATACTATGAGCAGGTAAAAGGATTAGTAGAAGGTGGCTCTGATATAATTCTAATCGAAACTATATTTGATACTCTTAATGCAAAAAGTGCTATCTATGCTACTGCCCGCTATTTCAGAGATTCAGGAATATATCTTCCTGTGATGATTTCAGGTACAATTGTTGACCAGAGTGGCCGGACGTTATCAGGACAAACGACCAAAGCATTCTGGATTTCAATATCTCATACGCCAAATTTATTATCAGTCGGTTTGAACTGCGCCCTTGGTTCAGAACAGATGCGACCCTATATATCTGAATTATCTGAAACTTCTGATTGCTACACAAGTTTGTATCCAAATGCAGGTCTTCCGAATGCATTTGGCGGGTATGATGAAACGGCTGATTCTATGGCAAAAGTGCTTGAAGGATATCTTGATGAAGGTTTCATAAATGTTGTCGGTGGCTGCTGTGGAACAACACCTGAGCATATCCGCGCCATTAAGGAAACTGTAAAAGGCAGAGAGCCGCGAAAAATTCCGCAGGCAACTAAATATCTGAAATTAAGTGGTCTTGAGCCGATGGTGGTATTTGAAAACTCAAATTTCATCAATGTTGGGGAAAGAACGAATGTAACCGGCTCCGCTCAGTTCCGTAAGCTGATTGAAAATGACAAGTATGAGGATGCGCTCGCCGTAGCACTTCAGCAGGTAGAAAATGGCGCCCAGGTGCTTGATGTGAATATGGACGAAGGAATGCTTGATTCAGAAGCTGCGATGACAAAATTTCTTAATCTGATTGCATCAGAACCGGAAATTTCTAAAGTTCCAGTAATGATTGACTCATCTAAGTGGACTGTTATTGAAGCAGGGCTGAAGTGTCTTCAGGGTAAGGGAATTGTAAATTCTGTTTCTCTCAAAGAAGGCGAGGAAGTTTTCAAAGAACACGCCGCAAAAATTCTTGATTACGGCGCTGCTGTCATTGTCATGGCTTTTGATGAAAAAGGGCAGGCAGATACTTTTGAAAGACGAATTGAAATTGCCCAAAGAGCATATAATATCCTTACAGAAGAGGTTGGTTTTGCTCCTTATGATATTATTTTCGACCCAAATATTCTTACAGTTGCAACGGGTATTGAAGAGCATAATAATTATGCGGTTGATTTTATTAAAACTACAAAATGGATTAAGGAAAATTTACCTTATTCAAAAGTTAGCGGTGGCGTGAGCAATATTTCATTTTCATTCAGAGGGAATAATATTGTCCGTGAAGCTATGCACTCTGCATTTTTGTATCATGCAGTAAATGCCGGTATGGATATGGGTATAGTAAATGCGGGGCAGCTCGCAGTTTATGCAGATATTGACAAGGAATTGCTTGAACTTGTTGAAGATGTGCTGCTAAACAGAAGAGCCGATGCTACTGAACGACTTGTTGATTATGCCGAAAAAGTAAAACAAGGCGACACTAAGAAAGTTGAAAAGCAGGATGCTTGGCGACTTCTTCCTGTCGAAGAAAGATTAAAACATTCTTTGATAAAGGGTATAGTTGAATTTATAATTGAGGATACTGAAGAAGCACGCCTGAAAGTTGAGAATCCGCTTGAAGTTATCGAAGGACCTTTGATGGCAGGTATGGATGTAGTTGGGGAGCTTTTTGGTTCAGGCAAGATGTTCCTGCCGCAAGTAGTAAAAAGTGCAAGAGTTATGAAAAAATCTGTTGCTCATTTGATTCCTTATATTGAGGCACAGTTGAAAAAAGGAGAACGGCAATCCGCGGGGAAAGTACTGCTTGCTACTGTAAAAGGTGATGTGCATGATATTGGCAAAAATATTGTCGCAGTCGTACTTGCATGTAATAATTATGAGGTGATTGACTTAGGCGTGATGGTTCCACCTGAAAAAATTCTCGCCGCTGCAAAAGAGCATAATGTTGATGTGTTTGGTCTTAGCGGACTCATAACCCCATCGCTCGATGAAATGGTTCATATTGCAAAAGAGCTTGAACGTGCAGGTTTTACTCAACCGCTTTTAATCGGTGGAGCTACTACATCACGTGTTCATACTGCCGTGAAAATTGCACCAAATTACTCGCAACCGGTTATTCACGTGCTTGATGCAAGTAAAAGCGTGCCGGTTGTTTCAAATCTTTTGAATAAAAATTCAAGAGATGAATTTGCAAAAAATATTGAAAAGGAATACGAGCAAATAAGGATTAATCACTATAAATCATTAGAAGATAAAACACTTTTAAGTTACGATGAAGCAGTTAAAAACCGTCTGAAAACAGATTGGACGAATTACGAAATTCCCAAACCAAATAAAACAGGCGTGATTGTTTACAATCAATATCCTCTTGAAGAAATCAGGAAATATATCAATTGGACGCAATTCTTTGTTACCTGGGAAATTAAAGGACGCTACCCGCAGATTTTCGATAACCCCGAAAAAGGAGAAGAGGCACGTAAATTATTTGACGATGCAAATTCAATGCTTGATGAAGTAATTGAAAATAATCTGCTTACAGCAAATGCTTCCTTAGGAATATTTCCGGCAAATACCGTAAACTATGATGATATTGAAATTTACTCTGATGAAAATCGCAATGGCGTAATTGAAAAATTCAACTTGTTAAGGCAGCAGGTAAGCCGCGGAAATGTCGGTGATTTATCTCTTGCCGATTATATAGCTCCTCTTGAAAGTGGTAAAATTGATTATCTTGGATTATTTACCTGCACTGCGGGAATCGGAACAGATGAGCTTGTTGCAAAATATGAATCTGAGCATGATGATTACAAATCAATAATGATTAAAATAATTTCGGACCGATTGGCAGAAGCATTTGCAGAGCTTCTGCATGAAAAAGTCAGGAAGGAAATATGGGGTTTTGCTTCGGATGAAAAGCTTGCTATAGATGATATTTTAGCCGAGAAATACACTGGTATTCGTCCGGCTTCCGGCTATCCGTCACTTCCGGACCATACTGAAAATAAGAAAATCATGTCCCTGCTTAACGCCGAAGAAAATTCAGGTATTACTCTTACGGAAAGCTGTATGATGCACCCGGGCGCTTCGGTCAGTGGAATGTATTTCTCACACAAAGACAGCAAGTATTTTGCAGTCGGGAAAATAACACGCGACCAACTTGAAAATTATGCAGAGCGTAAAGGAATTTCTTACGACGAAGCAAAGAAATGGCTTTCACAGAATTTAGCGTTTTAGAAGAAGTATTTATTATATATTTCACTATTAAAATCTTCTTGATTATAAAAGTAAATACTTTTATAAAAAGTAAAGTCTGCCATGTGATGATTTTTCTGTGCAATGAATTGAAGCTATAATCTTGATTCTTCAAATTCATGCAATTTGCCGAATATCGGAAAACAAATAATTTTGCAAAGAAACTACTTTTTAGTGCAGTAATATGCAAACACAGCTCCAAAATCCATTTTACTTACTTTAATATCGCTGAAGATATTTGTCGAGATAACGATTTTTTTAAATTCTTCTCCATAAGGAAACTTTTTGATTGTTTCCGGAAGGTATTTATATGCAAAATCGTTTCCTGTCATTATTTTTCCGATATTAGGAATTAAATATTTCGAATAAAATTTATATATAATGTTGAAAGGCTGCGATGGTGTACCAAATTCCATTATTGCAAGTAAGCCTCCTGGCTTTATGACTCTCCCCATTTCTTCGATAGCTTTTACAAGACTCGGAATATTTCTTATTCCAAAAGAAATCGAAACAGAATCGAAATAATTATCAGGGTATTTTAAATCTGTTGCATCTCCTGTTTGAAAATCCAAATTTACATATTTGGAATTTTTCCTGAATCGTGCTTTAATAATCATACTTTCAGAAAAATCAACTCCGATTATTTCGGTTTTCATTCCATATTTTTTTACAACTAATTCAGCAATATCACCTGTTCCGGTTGCAACATCAAGATGCTTACCATCATTTGGTAATTTGATATTTTTTACGAATTTATTTTTCCAACAGCGGTGACGACCAAAAGAAAGCACATCATTAAGTAAATCGTACTCTGCTGAAATATCAGAAAACATATCACGAACTTGCTCACTCATCTATCCTAACCTCCATTTTCTCTCCGATAAATTCAACTGTTTCTTTTATTGCTTTATCCAATTCGTCATTTACAATTATGTGATCAAACTTATCTTGATACGCCAACTCCAGCTCTGCTCTACTTAGTCTTAGTCGGATCTGCTCCTCAGTTTCGGTGCTGCGACTGCGCAGTCTTTTTTCCAAAGTATCAATATCGGGTGGAATTATGAAAAGCAAAAGTGCATCTTCAGGATAATTTTGTTTGACTGACATTGCCCCTTTGACATCTACGTCAAAAATCAGGCATTCAGAATCAAAAAATGCTTTATCAATTTCTGATTTCAAAGTGCCATAATAATTCCCAAAAATTTCTTCATATTCCACAAATTGATTTTTATTGATTTTAGTTTCAAATTCCTCTTTACCAAGGAAGTAATACTGCACACCATTTTGCTCACCTGCTCTTGGTTTTCGGGTGGTTGCAGAAACAGAAAATCTCAAATTTGAGTATGTATTCATTAATTCTTTTGCGATGGTGGACTTTCCCCCACCGCTTGGTGATGACAAAACTAAAAGTCTTTTTTTATTCATGTTTTAATAATTTTATTAATTCGTTGTCTTTTTCATTTTTAATAATTTGCTTATGTCTTTTCGTCCATTGTTTTGAATTATTGTTAGATAATTCAGAGTAAAATATAGCTTTAATGCTACTATCCTGAGATTTAAACAATTTAAGAAATTCTCTGAACTCCTTATCATTTAAGTCGGCTTTCAAAATCAGTGGAATGAGTTTTGTTTTCATTGCAGAACTGATTTTATCGCTTAACAAACTTTCGACAAATAAGAAATCAGGTGACAGATTTGATACAATACCCTTATAAGCGGCATCTCTTATGGCGAATAATCCATCTTCAAATGATTGATTTAATGCTTCCAGGTATCCGGGTTGCTTCATCATACCCAATGTTATGGCTGCTGCACAACGCACTGAAATATCTCTGTCGTTTAAGTATCCGGAAATATTCTCAGCAACAGCAATATTATTTATTCTTCCTAATGAAGTTATTGCGGCTTCTCTAATCTGTGGATTTTTATCTGTGAATCTGAGTGTAATATATAGTTTTGACTCTTCAGGGTAGTGTCGGGTCATTACTCTGGAATATACTCCAAATGTATATTGATTTTCTGTATTAATTAGCTTTGTCAGTTCAGAAAAGTCATTTTTTTCTTTTCGTGATATAATTTTATTAATAATGAACTCATAAACTGATAAATTGTGTTTGTCGCTTAAATCAATTACATTTTCAATTGCTATCATATCTGAAATACTATATTTTGCAAGACTGTCTTTTGCTGAAGAAGCAAATTTTTTGAAATTTTCAAGTGGAGAAATAGCTATCACAGCCAAACTGTCAATACTTGATGGCAAAAGAAAGTTTTTCTCAGAATTTTTAAATTCGATATTCATAAGAGGCAAATTGAATAGCTTAAATGATAAATTGGAATAATCTTCTGAAGGATGTTCTAAATCATCATTGACTAAATTATTTATATCATTAATAACTAAATTATAAGATGAATTTTGAGTATTAAATGAAAATTTCCGATCTTTATTTAGCGAGCAATACCCTTTGTAATTTGCTTTTCCTGAAGTTTTTATGAATAAAGAAATTGCAGGGTTTTGTTTAACAAATACTTTTTCTGAATTGAAAAAAGAATCATCTCCTGAAATATCGAAAAGGCTACTATATGAATAACTATATGAGCTTGCTAAAGTTGAAATACCTGATGAATACTTATCATTCCCGATATAATCATAAAAATTACTCATTGAAAAGTTAGCTGCAAAAGACTGACCAAAATCGCGGCAATTATATTCATCATTACCCTCAAAGTCATACAATCCTGCAATCCCATAATTAATCGCAACTGCCTGAGAATATGAATCAGCAATATATTTATCATTGCCGGATAAATCGATAAGGAGTCCAATTCCACCTGCCGCTAAGGCTTCATAACCAAGGGAAGCACCTTGAGAAAATGAGACCGAATTATTTGACTCAATAGCAGATTTTTTCATAAAAGAGTTAGAAGTATATTTATCATCGCCAAATTTGTCAATCAAAATTCCGAATCCGGCTGTGGTAGCAAAGCCCTGAGAAAAGCTTCCAGCTCTGAATTCATCTTTACCTTTATCATCCAACAGAAATCCGAAGCCAAAAAATGCAGCACCTTGAGTAAAATTCTTACCAACATATAAATCATCACCATCAAAGTCATGCAAAATACCAAAACCAAAAATTGCAGCACCTAAAGAATAATTTCCGGCGTTATATTTATCTTTACCGGCTAAGTCCATCAAAATATTTATACCAAAATAACCGCATCCAAGAGAAAAATCACCTGCTTTATAATTATCATCACCGCTTAAATCAATAATAACGTGTACAGGACTTAGCGAAAGAAGCTCTTTACTGACAGATTCAATATTGTAAGTATCATTTCCACCAAGGTCAATTATAAGTAAGAAATTGCCTGAATAAGAATCATCACCGGTACCTCCTATCGCAATTTTACCAAGATTGGTTTCTACGATAACCGTTTTAACCTGTGATTTCAAATCATCAATGTTATCAAGAGTAATTTGATTTACTTTATCAAAATGTGAATATAACGAATAGCCATAATTAATTACATTGCTTTGTTTAAAACCATCGGAATAATTGAAAAAATTGCGAGCAATTTCGGTGTTATTTTTCTGAAAATGATGGTATTGATAAGGATTATGAATTTCTGTTTTCTCAACAAAAAGCAAAGAATCTGCATATTTTTTAAGAAATCTTACTTCCGGTTTATTACTTAGAATAAAATCATTCTCCAAACTTTTATATACTTTAAGAATTGGAATCAAATATTGTTTGATAATAAGTGAAGCAGGAAACGAAAATGTACTGTCAAGATTAATACCCAACATCTTATTGATAAAATCATTAGCAAGAAAATCATCATATTCAATCATTTGAAATGGCTTAACTGAAATTTTGCTACAAATGTCAGCTAAATTTTCTTTATTTAGAGAATTATTTTTCAAATTTAGAGCCAATTTCTCAGTAAGTAAGTTTGAACTTGGCGGATATTTCAATAAATCTTTATATAATAATAGTTCATACTTGATTTCTTGTTTATAAGATTCGGGAATAAATATATCTCTGACGCTCAATTCGTGAGTAGTCAGCAGGTTGTTGTATAAATTATTAAACTTTTCAGAGTTATAAAATAAATTCTGTGAGTACAAATTCACAGAAATAATTAATAAAAAAAGTACTAAAATATTTTTCAAACCTGTTCCGAAATCAATTCAATAAATCAATTTTTCATTATCATAATTTATGCCATATTTACTCATTTAGTAAATGAATGATATTTAAAATATCACCATCAATGTTACCAGCCGGATAAATATCAAATAATTTACAAAGTAACGGATATATATCAATATTGTTTAAAGTACCGCTTTTATAATTATTTTTAAATGCCGGACCTCGGGCAATAAAAATCCCGTGCATTTCCGGATGCTTGTTGTCATATCCATGAGTTGCAATATATTTATCGCTCCATTTCCTTGTGTCACCTATCAGCCATCCATGTTCAGCAAACATCATTATCTCAGAAATAAATGGATGTTTACTGTATCTTAGTCGCTTTGGTATGTCTTTCTTCAAATATACTTTATATCCTTTTTCAGATTTCTTTAGCTTCTGATATACACTATTGATTTTATCTTTAGGTGGATTGATGAATGCGAGTGTACTCAATGCGGTAATGCTTATATCTGTTTTATCATGTAAAATTTCATCAATGGCAATTATTCTATCTTCCGCCATATCAGCCATACCATGGTCGGATAAGATAATTAAATTTACACGTTCTTTAAGTCCCAAAGAAGTAATACCACTATCGAGCATAGCCACAATTTTGTCAACTCTAACTATTCCGTCATTTAGCATTGGTGAATCGGTTCCGTGACGATGGGCTTTAGAATCAGTCTCATCAAAATAAAGAGTGACAAATCTCGGCATTAAGGAATCCGGCAATGAGAGCCAATCCAGTACACCATTTACTCTTTCTTCATAAGGTCTGTTGTGATCATAGATGTGGTAGTAATTTGGTCTTCTGTAGTCCAGTTCAATTTCTGAGCCGGGCCAGAAATATGATGCTGTTATGATACCATTACGTCTGGCTGTCTCCCAAAAAGCTTCACCCATATACCAAATTGAGTTAGTAACATAAGGTTGTTTGAGTGAGAAAAATGTCGTATCATATAGATTATTGAAATAATTTGCAATTATACCATGGTTTTCAGGAACAAGCCCGGTAATTATAGAATAATGATTCGGGAATGTCATTGTTGGGAATTGAGGTTGAAGCGAGGAAGCTCGTACTCCATCAGATGCAATTTCGCTAAGTTTTGGACTTTTGCCCCTATCGAGATAATCCCAACGAAAACCGTCAAGCGAAACTAAAATGACAATTTGCTTATTATCTTCTGATTTAGTAAAACCAAATATAGAAATAAAAGCCAAACACAAGATCAAAGTAAATTTTTTCATATTTATAAAATGTAATTTAATAATGATTCTAAAATAATAAAAATTGATTAAGTGTTAATTAATTTTAGAAAAAAAGTTTTGATTTTCGAATTATTTTAAATTGTATGTGGCAATATTAATTTACAAAAACATCACCCACTCCATATCAGATTTATTCAGAGCAATAAATTAAATTTTCGTGTTTTGCAACACTAAATAATATAAATTCAGATGCTCCTGACGAAGAAGAAAATTTTCGATTAATCTATTGAATAATAATCAGTTATGTTTCACTGATATTTCAGACTATGGCAGAAGTATGCAAAATGAATAAATTATTAGTATTTGTGAATATAAGTAGTTTGAGAGGCAATCTGAAATTTTCAATCATGAATACTACAAAAGCATTAGAAAGCTTGATATTTCTTGCTTAAATGCTTATTTTTTCGTATTTTTGTAAGTTTGTTATAACTCACTTTCTAAATAAAGATAAATTTATGTCACTGCTTGATAAAGGTAACATAGTCGAGACCCTTCTCGAAGATGAAATGCGTAATTCGTATCTGGATTACTCAATGTCAGTAATAGTATCGCGTGCCTTACCGGATGTACGTGATGGTCTTAAGCCTGTTCACAGACGAATATTATTTGCGATGCAGGAATTAGGTCTCGCACCCAACCGTCCTTACAAAAAGTCAGCACGTCTTGTTGGTGAAGTGCTTGGCAAGTATCACCCTCATGGAGACAGCTCAGTTTATGAAGCAATGGTTAGACTTGCTCAGAATTGGAGTATGCGTTATCCACTTGTTGATGGTCAGGGTAACTACGGCTCAGTTGACGGCGACCCACCTGCTGCAATGCGTTACACAGAAACAAGACTTGCACAAATAGCAACTCAGACTTTAAGAGATATTGATAAAAATACTGTTGAATTTCAGAATAATTTTGATGAATCGTTAAAAGAACCAACAGTACTTCCAACTGTACTTCCAACTTTACTTGTTAACGGCGCAAGCGGGATTGCTGTTGGCATGGCAACAAATATTCCTCCACACAATTTAACAGAAATTATAAATGGTTTGATGGCTTTAATTGAGAATCCAGATTTAACCGATGAAGAAATAATGAAAATTATTCCTGCTCCTGATTTCCCGACGGGCGGTATTATTTACGGTTATAATGGTGTTAGAGATTCATATCTCACCGGACGCGGAAAAATTACAGTAAGAGCGAAAGTCTTCATTGAAGAGAATAAAGCCAAATCCAGACAGTCATTAATTGTAGCAGAGCTACCATATCAAGTAAATAAAGCCAATCTGATTGAAAAGATTGCAGACCTTGTTCGCAGTAAGGTAATTGAAGATATTTCAGGTCTTAATGATGAATCTGATAGGAACGGAATGAGAATCGTTATTGACCTCAAGCGTGATGCTAATGCTGATGTTGTACTTAACAATTTATTTAAACATTCTCAATTGCAGGTTACTTTCGGCTCGAATATGCTGTCACTTGTTAATGGCAGACCAAAAGTGCTGACACTTAAACAAATGATGCATTATTTCATCAAATTCAGAAATGAAATTGTTGTAAAAAGAACCAAGTTTGAACTTGACCAAGCCGAGAAACGTGCTCACATTTTGGAAGGTTTTATAATTGCTCTTGATAATCTTGATGCTGTAATCAAAACTATCAGAGATTCGCGTGACCCGAATACTGCATCTATTGCACTTCAGGAAAACTTCGGACTATCGGAAATTCAGTCAAAAGCGATTCTCGAAATGAGACTTCAAAGATTGACCGGTCTTGAAAGAGAGAAAATTCAAAAAGAATATCGCGAAATACTTCAATTAATTGAAAAACTCAAATCAATTTTAGATAATCATAATCTTCAAATGGAAATAATCAAAGAAGAACTTCTTGAGCTGAAAAATAAATTCGGTGATGAAAGAAGAACTGAAATTGTTATGGATTCCCGTGAATTTTCTATTGAGGATATGATAGCTAATGAAGAGGTAATCGTAACAATGTCTCATAATGGGTATATCAAGCGAACAGCACTGGTTAATTACCGTCGCCAAAACAAAGGCGGCAGAGGCTCGAGCGGTACAGCCACTTATGACGATGACTTTATTGAATTTATCTATCAGGCATCTACTCATCAATATATTTTATTCTTTACTGATGCCGGAAGAGTATATAGAATCAAGGTTTACGACATACCGGAAGGAAGCAGAAATTCAAAAGGCAGGTCTGTTGCTAATGTAATCGGAAAATTGCCTGATGAAAAAGTAACTGCATTAATGCCTGTTAAAGAATTTACGGATAATGAATTCGCTATGATGTGTACAAAAAGCGGAACAATCAAGAAAACGGGGCTTTCAGCATTCGCCCATGTAAGGCAGACAGGAATAATTGCAATTAATCTTGATGAAGGGGATAAACTGATTTCAGCACAAATCACAGATGGAAATTGCGATGTTATCATCGGTACACGAGAAGGTCTTGCCTGCAGATTCAGAGAAAGTGATGTCAGAGGTATGGGCAGAACCGCCGCTGGTGTGAGAGGAATTTCATTATCAAAAGACGACTATGTAATTTCAATGATTGTTATCAAGCGTGCTGATACACAAGTGCTGGTTGTAAGTGACAAAGGTTATGGAAAACGAACCAAGCACGAAGATTTCAGACTAACAAAACGCGGCGCCAAAGGTGTTATTTCGATGAATCTTACCTCTAAAACCGGAAAAGTAATTGGGCTTCTGCCTGCTAATGACAGCGAGGATTTAGTGGTTATGACTGTAAATGGTATTCTTATCCGTCAAAGCATCAAAAATATTCGTACAATTGGTAGAAATACTCAAGGTGTAAGACTTATCAGACTGGATGAAGGCGATAAAATTGCTGACATTACTACAGTAAATCGTGATGATGATGAAATTACCGGTGAGGAAATTGATTTCGATCATACTGATGCAAACGGTCAGGAACCTTTGTTATAAATTCATTTGATTGTTATTAAAAATGCAAAGCCCTTTATGATTCCTAAGGGGCTTTTTTTTATTAGATTTCGTATATGAGCTAACAATATTAGTTGAATTCTGTTGTAAATTGAGGAACAATAATGATAATCAGATATTTTTCATCAACCCATACTTAATTTTCTTGAAGAATGATTAGCTGAATCCATCAAGTCCACATAATATTTTTGGTCCTTGAAATCTTTTTCCGAAATATAAGTTATATCAAGAAATTTTTCAATATAATAGCCTGAGCGATTGTAATTAATTTGACTCAGGCAATGATTCCATCCCTCAAACCAAGTATTAAGTTCCCTGCGTTGATCTTCGCTTCCTTCAAAATGAACAAGAAGGTCAATATCGGAATTTGCGCTCGCAGTTTCGTTAAACACAGTTCCGAAAAGATAAACCCCCTTAACTCCAAATCTCGCAGCATCCATTTTGAGTGCTAAACTTTCTGCCATACGTTTTCTCCATTGAAGCGGCTCATCATAATAACTGTCACTTTTCTGCACAAGCTCAGTATTTGCCGTATAACTTTGAGAAATAGAAGAATCAGCAAGCAAACACATCGCTACACCCATATCCGCATTCAGTAATACTCGTGCTACGCTTCCTGCTGTGCTCTCGCGGACATTTATTACTTTCAGTACGTCGGCTATATGTTCAAATTCCGGTAAAAATCTTGTCAAAGTATTTTCTTTTGAGTTGAAGAACTCCCAATTAAATTCCTGGTTTTCATTGTCAGGATAAAGAGGTAAATATCTTATTCCGGCCTCTACCAAATCCTGAAAGAAATGAGTGCCGAAAGAAAGTTCAGGAGTATAATTTTCTTGTTGTTTAGCAATTTCGATAAGAACTGCACAGTTATGTATATCAGAATAAGTGACTTTTACACCGAGCTTTATTTCATCACGGCTTCCCCATCTTCCGGGACCCATAAGTATAAAATTCTTCTTGGGTAACATTTTATTGAGTTTACCAACAGCAAGCCCTACAGCAAGCAAGTCTTCGTGTTTCTCCAATTTTGAATATTTGAGCGGGTCAACATATACTATAAATGCTATATCGGGAACTTTACCGTTTGAAACAAATTTATTAGCTGTAAAGAGTACTTTTTCCTGAGGTACATCAGTTGGTATTATCGCCGATACAGATTCACCGGATGAAGATTGGGGACGGCATTGCAATAAATAAATATTCTTACCATCACATGCAAATTCAATGTCAACCGGAGTATCGAGTTTATCTTTAAGTTCAACCATCATATAATAAATTTGTTCGATATATTTTTTGCCGTTGATTAAATTATCGAATGTTGCAATAATATCGTGCTGTCTTGTATCTATACCAAGTCCAATTGGTCTTTTTATATTTCTTCCATCTACTATAGAAAATATTTCATTTAGCATAGGATAATCATTACCGATTTCACGTATTAAATCATCAACAGAAATTGTTTCAAATGTATTTGTATTTAAATTCATTACATCAATAAATTTCGGAGCATATCCTACAATTTCCTGAAATGTTTGATTTACTCTTAAATTTGGTTTTCCCGGAGCAAGCAACATTGGAAAATCATCACCAATTCTATCCACAGCACGAGTACCTAAACCAGGAACCATACGGATTAATCCATCTTCACGCTCAATCCTTGGTGACCAGCGAAATTCATTATTACTGAATGCAACTCCGGAGAATGCCGGAAAGAAATATTTACCTTTTTTGACACCGACAACCTCCTGAATTAGAATAGCCATTTCTTCATTATAATCAAGCAGACCCTTTTCAGTTCTGTATCCAATAGGGTCAGGACCAAATGTAGAAGCATAAACTTCAGATATTGCGTCAAGAAGTTCTTCCATTCTCTGTTGCTTTGGACCTTGATTTGCAAGGAACAGGCTCTTGTATTTTCCTGCAAAAGCTGATCCAAGTCTGTCTTCAAGCAATGATGAGCTACGTACTATTATTGGATTATCGCCAAAATCATCAAGAGCCCGGCTTAAACCATTCATTATTTCAGGTGAAAAATTGGAGTTTTTAAATGCTTGAATTATATGTGGATACTCCTGACGTATTTCATCAATATCCTTATACTTCTGGTCTAAAACATCTTCCATATTATTATAATACATGAAATTAGTTAATCCGTCTGATGTAATATACCATGTTTTCGGGAATCTCACTGACCTGAGAGCATCAGAAAATTTATTTGATTTTTCAATTATTTTTCTTGCAAGAAGAAGACCCGCTCCTTTGCCACCAATTTTACCATGACTTTCTGCTGGAAAGATCAATTTTTGCAATAAATAATAGAAATCTTCTTCCCAAAAGTAATTCTTAGCAATATCAATAAATTCGAGTTGTTCAGTCAGAAATCTTCTAATCAATGCCACAACTATACCGTGTCTGGTAGGTGTAGCACCGATTTCTCCTCCCGGGTTAATACTGTGATACCTTCTTATAGCATCGGCAAGGTCAGTCAGTGATGAATTCTGATTAGCAAGCAACTTAATCAGAATATGAGATTTCTCTTCGTGAATCCATTTCTGAATTTTTTGTATTATGTCTTCATCGCTGAAATATCTTGAAGCTAATTTGAAAATTTCATGACCAAACTTGAATGACTGCATCAGAACTGTTTTCTTGCTTGGTCTGTTAATTTCAGTGGAAACAGTAGTATCATAGTCTATATTCGAACCTAACTTTTTGAACAAATCAGTTGATTCTCTAACACCTTTACAAAAAAGATGATTAAGCATTTTGCGAGATAAAATAGAATATAAATTTTGGTCAGTTTTCTTGAGCATATCAAG
This sequence comes from Ignavibacteriota bacterium, assembly GCA_019637995.1. NCBI lineage: Bacteria > Pseudomonadati > Ignavibacteriota > Ignavibacteriota bacterium. Next base: position 377,716 of record JAHBUQ010000001.1, on the reverse strand, counting down.
AATAACCAGCCATTCAGGTTTATGTGATTCGGTAAGCTCATCATTTAATTCTTTAAGCTCATGAAATAAGCCTCTGACTTTAAGATAAATAGCGAAATGTCCTACTCTGTCTGAAATTGTTGTAAGTAGTTGCGTCTCTTCCTGAAGAAATGGATTTTGGCTTGATGGGATATCGCTTTCACTTGAAAAGACTTCAATTTTTCCGAAAGACTCATCGAACGCTTTGATAATATTTTCGATTTTGAAATTACTTTCTTTGAATTTTGTACTGTGATAAATCTTATCAAAAAACTTGATTCTTATCTGAATTGTTTCAGGAAATCTGAAGCCTGTTGGAATTATCAATAACAAAGAATTCATCAATTCTTCTAACGTGAGGTGGGTTTGACTAAATAAATCCTCTACCCGATAAAGGCAATTTAATTCTTTAGTTCTTTCAATTAAGTCTGAATTTACAGTATGTTTCAACTTACTCATCTTTGTAGTCATTATGAAAAATAAATATATGGATAATTACAATTTATTTAAAAAGTTTATAAGGCATAATTATTTTAAATATATTTTTAATTGAAATTATGAAATCAAATCAGAAATGTAACGTCATTTTTTTTTTTAATTTAAATTTTAAGGTTGATGATGCATTTGAAACATATATTAAGAGTGTTTATAATAACAATATTATTGTCGCAAATTTCAATATCAGCTGAGTTCAAATCGCTACAAGAAAAAGTAAATTATTTTAAAAACCTTTATAAAGTTGATTGTTTAAGCGAAAAGATTACAGATAATTTCGGCAATGGTTTCGAATCACTCTACGGCACCAGAAATATGCGAACAATACTATATGGCATTGCATATCGTGGAGGCAGCAATAATTTTTACCACAAAACTGATAAACGTGATAACCACAATCCATTACCTCCTGATGGTTTAAATCATTTGTGTATGCACGGTTTTTCAAATGCTGTGTATCTTTATTCCAAAAATTTTGCAACTGCCGATAAAATACAAGTTAATCCTGAAACAGGAGACACACTATACTATCATCAGAATTCCGGTAATGACAGAAAGGATTTGAAAGTAATTCTGCTCATGGTTAAGGAAGTAATTGACAATCCGGATTTAGGACCATTATATCTTCATTGCTGGAATGGTTGGCATCAGTCAGGCTATGTATCGGCTGCAACACTGATGCAATTTTGCAATTTTTCAAATGAGGAAGCATACAATTATTGGATGGACAATACTGATGGAGTAAATAAGGGCTATGATAATGTTAAGAAAATGGTTAGAAATTTTAAAAAATTTGATGATATTTCAATTGATGAAGAAACACGTAAATTGATATGTCCTTGCACAAAATAGCAGTATATTTCTATTTTATTCGATATTTTTCAACTTATTTAATATTAATTTAACATTTTATTTGCACAATATTAAAAATATTCTTATATTTAGATTGTATGAAAAACATAACATCAATATTCATTTTGACAATTTTGATTACTGTCTGCAGTAATTCGCAAACAGGATTTGAAACGAGTAAGAAGAGTTTCAAATCACTTATTTTTGTCTCAATGGGTATGCCATTCAGCTCTGGCTCGGGTGGGTTTTTCTCTGTTTACAACAATGAATTCGGCGGTAATAAGCGTGATTTTACTCTTCTGCCATTAATAGGTGCCGGAACGAAGTTCAGGATTGAGCATTATCGTTTGGGTATTCAAACTTTTATCCTAAACTCTAATTTGAAGGATTCTTATGAACAATATATAGAAGTGGGAGATAATTCAGGATACAGAGGAATAGCACAAACAATAAACATTACTGATATACCTGTGATTGGCACAATAGAATATATGCCATTCGTGTCGCAGTTTCGAACTTTCATTGGAGGTGGTTTAGGCTTTTTAATGCGAAATATGGAATGGACAGAAAGCATAAGAAGTGGAATTCCACTTGATAGAAGGGAAGGAGGAACCAATTACAATGATACCGATATTTTTCCTTTTTTCAAAATTTATTCAGGTTTAGAACTTGGTTTTGACAAGCAATCGGAAGAAACTTTTCTTGGAAGTTTAGTAATTGAAGCATCTTATAATTATGCATTCGGTAGTTCTGATATTTTTTCAAAAGTCAGACGGCAGTTCGTTCCTGCTGAGCCCAGGCTTACTGAAAATTATAATGTAATACCCGGATATATAGTAATATCAATTGCTGTTACTTTCAACTTTAACAAGACGACGTAAAGTAATTAAAAGAAATTATTTTACACTTCGTGTTTAATTTATAGTTCTTTGAAAATAAATCCCTTTTTGGGATACACATACACTGATTTTTTAATCATTAATAGTTGAGGTTATTATGAAAACCCAGATAACATTCAGACACACAAATTCTTCTCATCCTAAGCTGCATGAAGATGCGCTACAGGTTGCATCCGGATTTGGAAAGTATACGGAAGGTATAATTTCTACCAATATCGAATTTATCAATGAAGCTCATAAGACGGTAGAAATAACAATGCACATGCAGGGTACAACACTTGTTGCAAAGGATGATTCAGATGATTTCCATAAAAGTCTTCATGGTGCTTCCGAAAAAATTGTGAGGCAAATTCGAAAATATAAAACCAAACATCTAAGTAACAGAACTAAAGATATAATAGAAGTAGAATAATTTATCAACAAACTAAAAAAAACGTGGGCTGCTAAATGGCAGCCCTTTTTTTTATTCTGAAAATGGCTTTAAGCTGTTGTAGTCACTTCCAATCATTACAGTTGCTCTCAAAAATAAATTCGAGTCAATTCTTGCAGTAATCATAGAATCCCTAACACCTAATGCATAAGCAAGCTGACGTGCTGATTGAATATCTCCCAGTCTGTCAATAATTACAGTTTTGCTTAGTATTTCATCGCTGTTTCCAATTTCAACAACATCAAATCCTCTGGCTCTGAGATAGTCTTTGGCTTTAGATGCCAAGCCCGGCGCTCCGCAAGCATTAAGAATATTAAGTTGTATTACTTCCTGAGCTGTGCTTTTTGCTATTGTTTTATCAATTGATGCCGAAACAGGTGGAGCAACAGCTATCCTTAGAACAAACGAAGTAGTCATTACTGTAACTAAAATTGTCAATAAGCCAATTATAAGATAGTTAAGGTGCTTCTGATCGAATTTAAATTTCATATCTTTATGCTGAATAATAATAAAACTAATTACTATACCATTATCAAAAAGTATGCCTAAAATGTTTTCATTTTTAACAAAAAAAAATGCCTTACCATCGGGGGGATGACAGCAAGGCATGCAGCATAAAGAGGAAGTGACAATTTGACTTGTCGAGCGAAAGACGAGACTCGAACTCGCGACCCCAACCTTGGCAAGGTTGTGCTCTACCAACTGAGCTACTTTCGCTTAATAACAAATTTCATTTTGTAATTTGTCAGGGATTCAAATGTACTAAGATTTTTTGAAATGTGCAAGAAAAAAATTTACTTTATCTTAATTTTTTTCAAAAAATCGCTTTTCAAAGACCTTTGCACTCACATGCTTCACTTCTTCGATATCAATATCTGTGCCAAGCTCCTGACTTATTGAGGTGACTGCCTTGTCAGTTATGCCACACGGAACTATATACGAAAATTCCATCAAATTATTTGCAACATTTAAAGCAAAGCCATGAGATGTAACCCATCTTGAACAGTGTAAGCCAATTGCAGCTATCTTGCGCTTCCTTTCAATCCAAACACCCGTCAAACCTTCTACCCTCTCACCTGTCAAGCCCCAATGAGAGATAATATCAATCAGTGAATTTTCTATTTCACGCAGAAACCAGTGCAAATCTTCTTTAAGAGAGGATAAATTGAAAATCGGATACCCGACAAGTTGTTTAGGGTTATGCATTGTAACGTCTCCGCCTCTGTCTATTTCGACAGTGCTAACTCCTAGACTCTTCAGAAAATCGCGTGACATAAGTATATTCTCACTGCCACCTGCTCTTCCGATTGTAATAACAGTTGGATGCTCACAAAATACCAATACATTACGGTTTCTTTTCTTCTGAATATCTGAAGCAATTTCTTTTTGCTTATCCCACGCTTCATTATATTCTATTAATCCCCAATCCTGAATTTCGAACATATTTTTGATTAATTAGTGTTTAAAAACTATTTATATGCGATTTAATTAGTTCAAGAGATTCAATTCCTGCATCATCAGGCAGTAAAATTCTGAATTTATCATCATTTTCAATACCTTTGATTGTAAATTTACCTCTTGAAATAACTCTGAAATATGGCTTTTCAAAATCTTTAAAAAATACAAGTTTACCCAGAATAGCCAAATGACTGATTAATGTGTCGTCAAGTTTGATACTCAAATAGGCATCATAGACATTCTTTGCTTCAATGCAATCTTCGACTATTTCGTAGTAAACAAGATTCATTACAGACTTCTTATTACTTCGGTGAATAATTTGCTTAATTTGGGAGTAGCTGTATTTGCAGCATGTACAATTTCAGCTTCTGAAGTCGGCTTCAATGCGTCCGGATAACATTCATCAGTAATAATCGAAACACCGAAAACTTCGATTCCCATCTGACGGGCTGTAATGCATTCAGGTATTGTACTCATCCCGATTACATCAGCTCCCATAATTCTAAGCATACGATATTCAGCACGAGTTTCTAAGCTTGGACCACTCATCGCCGAATAAACACCCTTTGTAACTTTAACATTCAAATCAAGTGCTATGGACTCAGCCATTTTGATAATTCTCTGGCTGTAAGGTTCACTTAAATCTACGAATCGAGGACCAAAATACGGGTCATACTCTCCGATTAAAGGATTATCTCCCATTAAATTTATATGGTCATCAATTATCATAAGGTCGCCTGTTCTGATGTAAGGATTCAAACTACCGCAAGCATTGGATATAAGCAGTGTTTTTACACCAAGCTCCCGCATTACTCTTATTGGCAAAGCAATCTCGCTTGCTGTGTAGCCTTCATAAAGGTGGAATCTCCCTTGGAGAGCAACCACTCTTTTACCACCGACATTACCAAATAAAAGTTTGCCGGCATGGCTTTCAACAGTAGAAACTGGAAATTCCGGTATATTTCTGTAATCTATTGAGTTTGAAACTTCAATTGCATCAGCAAGATGTCCCAAACCTGTTCCAAGAATTATACCAATTTCAACCGGCTCAGATTCTATTTTTTTAATGTATTCAGCTGCTGTAAATACTCTTTTTCTTATTTCTGTCATAAATTTTATCCTTAATGTTAATTATTGTTTATATTATCAATGCTTGTTTGAATAATAATCCCTTCCCGCATTGCATAAGATGATAGAAAAATTTCAGGGAATCTAAGTTCATCAATTAAATTTCTTAAAATCAAAGCACCGGCAGTAATAATATCTGCTCTCGATGTGTCTATTCCTGAAATTTCTGCTCTGGATTCTGGTTTATGGTTATTCTCAATAATATTGAATATATTATTGAGCTGTTTTTCGCTTATAGAAATATTATTTAACATATTCTGTGGTTTCTCTCCTGAAATACTAAGGGCAATTCTACCCAATGCCTGAATTGTGCCAGATGTTCCAACAACAATATCATACCCGTATTTTTTGATAAATTCAATTGATTCACTCATAACAACTTTGATATGCTCTTTGCATTTTTCAATTGACTCTTCGCTTGTTACAAAATTATCAAAGAACTCATTTGATGTTCTGATTGCACCTAATTTTAAACTTTTGACAAGTTTGAATACTCCACCATCGGCTAAAATCAATTCAGTACTTCCACCACCAATATCAATTATCAAGACTTTTTTATCATTTATGTCCAAAGAGCCTGAAACACCAAGATAAATCAATTTTCCTTCTTCTTCGCCTGAAATTACATCAATTTTGAGTCCGCATTTTTGTTCAATCAAGTCTAAAAAGAATTGACGGTTTTTTGCCTCTCTGACAGCACTTGTTGCTACCGCTTTTAGTTTTGCATCATATCTTTTAGCGGTTTGAACAAATTGATTCAGGACTTCAACTGCTGCTGAAATTGTATCATCAAGCAAAATACCGCTATCCATACCTTTACCAAGTCGTACTGATTGTTTTTCATGATATAATATGTTCAAAGAACCACTGGCAGTAACAGAAGCAATAATCGTATGAATCGAATTACTTCCAATGTCAATAGCTGCGATATTTTTTGATTTTTCTATGTTCGTCAATTTTGAAATTTATAAAAAATGTAAACTGATTTAACAAAATTTTTCAAGATTTATTGTATAAATTTAACTAATTAGATTTAATAATTAATTTAACCAATTTTATCATAAATAAATTTCCTGCTGAGTTTAGTATATTCGCCACATTTCAGACTTCCGAGATGCAGATTACCAATTGAAGTTCTCAATAGACGTAAGACAGGAAACCCTACTTTAGCAAGCATTTTTCTTACCTGCCGATTCTTTCCTTCTTTTAGAGTGATTTCAATAAATGATGTCGGAATGTTTGCACGATACCTGACAGGAGGATATCTTTCAGGAATTTCAGGAGCTTGATTTAACTTCTTAACCATGCATGGCTTAGTTCTGTAGAGTGTATTTTTCAAATTAATGTCAATGCCGTTGGTAAGTAATAATAAAGCATCTTTTGATATATTACCCTCCACCTGGACAAGATATGTCCTCTCGTGCTGATTCTCATGTGCAGTTAGCTTATGAATTAATTGATTATCATTTGTAAGAATCAGTAGCCCTTCACTATCAAAATCAAGCCTCCCGACAGAATATATTTCATCATCATCAGGGAAATACTCTTTGAGAGTTATCTTTTTTCCTTCCGTGCTGAATTGACACAACACCTTATACGGTTTATTAAAAATGTAATATTTGAAATTATCTTTCAATTTTGAAAAATTATAATAGCTGTTTTGAAATATACATTCCAAAAATGAAAAGTACTATTCCGCCAATCAAACTTCCAAATATGTACAACGCAGCCATAACAAAATGACCTTCTTTCAGCAATAATATATTTTCATAGGCAAATGTAGAAAAAGTAGTAAATCCACCACAAAGACCTACTGTAAGAAATAATCCAACACCTTGCGATATACTTTTATTTTCAAGGATGTATTCACTCATTATTCCAAGCAGTAAACTGCCAATTAAATTAACAGCAAGTGTAGAAAAATTCGGGTGAATATTCTCAAATCTTTGTGAAAAATAAGAAATTGAGAACCTCGCTGCAGAGCCGATAAAACCACCTGTACCGACCCAAATCATATTTATAATATAATCATTCATCAGTTCGCTTTAGGCGGCTGCCAATCCCCTCTTGACCATTTTACAAGTTCAATATCAACATTACCGACATATACATTCATTGAAGCTTTTATTGGAACACGGGCTTCGTCATCTGAAAACCAACCTTTGAAATGACCCTTCAAACCGTAAATCCCTTCCCATTCTGCCCTACCATCAAAATATAAAGTTTTCACAGGATATTTTATTGCAGGAACTGTAATTTGCGACTTTGTACCATGAAAATTCAAGTGAGTATATGATATGCTGTTTCCTATTACTGTAGGCACTTTTACAGTTTTTTTAATATCTGTAAACTGCCTTGCAAAAAAGAATAATGCAGCACCATCAACAACTTTTTTGTCAAAAGGCATCGGTTTGGTCTCAGTTACTTTATCATCTACTCTTTTCTCGTAAGTAATAATGTTTTTATCATAATTCATGTAGAAAGTTTCTTTCTCCCAAACGCCTTCATCCCCTTTTGTCGAGCCGACAAACTCATAAGAGTTCGTTAGCCTTGTGTCCATCCAGCTGTCAAAAAAAGCGTGAAGACTAACAAATGGTATTCCGGGATTTGACTTCATTTCGGACTTAGCTTTGAAAACTTTTTTGCCTTTGAAATCAACATAACTTTCAGACTCAATTATAATCTTACCAAGTTTAACACCAAAGAAAGATACATCATATTCAATGTATTCTCCCAAATGTACAACCTTACTTTGAGTATATGAATAGCTGTAAACTGATAAAAAAGCAATAAACAATACGAGAATAAACTTTATATTTTTCAAGATAATTTCCAATATAATTGATAATACATTAATATAGACGTAAAATATGTCAAAAAGCTACATAATAAAAAAGGCTGAGTGATTATTCTCAGCCTTTTGTTTTGTCGGGGTGGAGGGATTCGAACCCCCGACCCCCTGCTCCCAAAGCAGGTGCGCTAACCGGACTGCGCTACACCCCGTTCATTTCAAGATTACAAAAATACGAACTTTTTTTGACTTGAACAAATATTTTATTGATATTTTGTAAAAATAAAAAATAATTATTTTCTAAGTTGGTGACCTTCGATAATGATTATTGATAATTTAAAATATATTTTGAAGATTTTTCATTATTCTGACTAAATCTGAATTTGGATAATTTAACAATAAATAAAATATTATCCCGATATTAATTTAATGAATTCTCAAATACGAATAGATTTAATTTTGAAAATAATATTAGTAATAAACTTTGTAATTATATTCTGCAGCATAACAGCATTTTCTCAGCGTTCGATAAATCTCAGGCGAGATATTACATCAGAAGTAGCAGCAGAATATGATGAATATATCAAAAAATATGCTCCAGCCGACAGTGCTTTTAATGTACTGATAGCTTGGGCTAACCGCCTTTATTTGCAAAGACGTGCAGCAGTTTCTATATATCTTGTCGAATATTACAAGCCACTTTTCCCGGACAAAGATTCCCTTTTACTTAATGAAGTTCATCGGCTTGAGCAGGTAATGATTGCCCAATCAGCAATGCCTGATATTATACCTCTATATTCAAATTATATCAAAAACAGAGCCCCATCAAACGATGCATTTTTTGCAGTGCAACGAATAGCCGATTACTACATTCAGCGTCAGCTTTGGGATTCGGCAGAATTTGTCTATGATACTTATAAACCTCTATTTCCAAATTATAAACATATTTTTGAAAGTACGATAGGATTATTCAAAGCAAAGCTAGAGGGCTTAAAAGTAGAAAACCTCGGAAATATGATTAATACACCCGGAAGTGAATGGGATCCAACTCCCACACCGGACGGAAGATATTTATACTTTAGTGCTGACCACAGACGGGGTGGTAATGGGAACTCTGATATCTGGGTTTCTGAAAAAATTGATGGAGTTTGGCAAAAATCTGTGAATATCGGCAAACCAATTAATGGCATAAGAGATGAAACAGTAGATAACGTATCTGTTGATGGAAATACCCTATTGATTTCAGGTAATTTCGATGGTTCTTATGGTGAGTTTGATATTTACCTTGCAGAAAAAGATTCAAACGGTTGGGGCGATATTTATCACCTCCCGGCACCTGTAAACACAGAATATCATGATGAATCCGGCTGCCTCTCCCCTGACGGTAAAGCATTGATCTTCTCTTCAGACCGTCCCGGCGGAATAGGTCCCCATGTTCCGATGAACTCAAGATTTTATGGTGGAGGTATAATGGGAAATATGGATTTATATGTTTCGCTCGAAACTGATAACGGCTGGAGTGAACCAATCAATCTCGGTCCTACAATAAATACCCCTTATGCTGAAAGAGCTGTATATCTTCACCCTGACGGAAAAACATTGTATTTCTCCTCCAACGGACATTATGGTTTCGGCAGATTGGATGTGTATAAAACGGTACGTTTGAACGATACATCCTGGACTGATTGGTCTGCACCTGTCAATCTTGGTAAGGAAATTAATACAGTCAATGATGATTGGGGCTATGTCGTTGACCTCGAAGGTGAGTTTGCATATTTTTCCAAAGAAAATGATATTGACGGTTTTGGAGGTTGGGATTTATATTCGATTTCACTTCCGGAGTCGGCAAAACCACAGCCACTTGCAGTAATCAGAGGCAGAGTAATAGATTCAACAGGCAAGCCCATTGCATGTAATATTGTCTGGGAAGACCTCAGTACAGGCAATAAGGTAGGACATCTTAAAAGTGACCCCCGTGACGGATTTTATTTCATAACACTCCCACTTGGAATGAATTACGGTTATTATGCCGAGCGTTTCGGATATTATCCTACCTCTAATAGTGTTGATTTACGGCAATTCAAAAATGACACAACTATTTATAAAGATATTTTGATGACATCCATCCGTGATTTGCAGGAACGAGGAGTGAATATCAGAATTAATAATATCTTTTTTGATTTTGATAAATCTGTATTAAAAGAGGAATCACTACCTGAACTCAAAAGATTGCTGGATTTTGCCAATAAGGTGAAAAATTTTAAAATCATAATAGAAGGTCATACTGACAGCGAGGGTACAAATGATCACAATAAGATATTATCGCTTAAAAGAGCAGAAGCAGTGGCAAATTATCTGACCAAGAACGGCATTGATAACTCAAGAATTATAACAGAAGGATACGGTTCAGAAAGACCTTATGCTCCAAACGATACTGCTGAAAATAAGTCACTTAATCGACGGGTTGAAGTCCGGCTCGTGAAATAATTTTTAAAATCTGTAGCCGGTAAGATTTTTTATTGAATCAATTACTGAATAAGGAACAAATACATTTCCTATGTTCACTGCATCAAATTCTCTTGAACCGTGATAATCCGAACCACCTGTTTCCAAAAGCCAAAACTGATTAGCAACATAATGGTAGAATTTCTTCTGCTCTTCGGAATGGCTTGGGTGATTAACTTCAATCCCGTCAAGACCTGATTGAATAAATTTATATAAAGTCGGCTGGTCAATATAATTTCGTGGATGGGCAAGGACTGCTACTCCTCGAGCTTTATTTATCATTCTGATTGCCATCTCAACCGGGAAAATTGCTTTAGGATAATAAGCAGGACTACCTTCACCAAGGAATTTAGTAAATGCTTCTTTTAAATCTGCCGCATAACCCTTTTTTACTAATACTGATGCTATGTGAGGTCTTGCTACCGGTGCCTTATCGGCAGTTTCCAATATTTCGTCGAATGATATCCCCGCACCAATGTTCACAAGCTTTTTATGAATCTGTTTTGCACGGGTCAGACGGGCAATTCTGTAATTGTCCAGATGTGTTTTCAGACTTTGATTATCGGGGTCGAAATTATAGCCAAGCAAATGATATTCTTTTCCGTTTTCATAGCAAGAGAATTCACAGCCCATCAATACTTCAATATCATATTGACTGCAAATTGACTGAGCCACAATATTTCCATCGAGAGTATCATGGTCAACGATGCTTATAGCCGAAAGCCCCTTTTCCTTAGCAAGGCTAAGCAATTCATGGGGCTGAAGTATTCCGTCAGAATAAGTCGTATGTGTATGTAAATCTACTTTTTTTTGCATTTTTTCTTTCTTACACACACTTATAAATGGTTTCTGAATAAAAAATTAGCTTCACTTAATTACCTTTGAAGTAATTTTGAATAACTTCTGCTGTTTTGCTAATTTCAATTGTCTGTCTTTCACCTGTATTCCTGAATTTCAATTCAATTATTCCATTTACAATATTTTTATTTCCAATTACAATTTGCACGGGAATACCCAATAAATCAGCATCATTAAACTTGATACCAGGGGATTCATTACGGTCATCATAGAGTACGTCAAATCCAAGTTCTTTCAATTCGCTGTAAAGTTTCTCGGCTGCAGTTTTAACTTCAGGGAATTTAGGTTCATTAAGTCCTAAAATATGAACATGGAAAGGAGATAAAGGACCATCCCAGATAATTCCTTTGTCATCATAGTGCTGCTCAAGATAGCAAGCCATAACACGCTCGACACCGATACCGTAGCTACCCATTATAATTGGATGCTCAATACTTTCGGAATCAAGGAAATTTGCTCCTAATGCTTCTGAATATTTTGTGCCTAACTTGAATATATGTCCAAGTTCAATGGCTTTAACGACTCTTAGCGGGCTGCCGTCAACTATGCAAGGTTCACCTTCACACACAGTTCGTAAATCCTGATATTCAGGTATGATACAATCACGAGTAAAATCTATATTTTTATAATGATAGCCATCTTCATTTGCACCACTGATAAGACCATTTGCATCTTTCAACAAGTTATCAGCAATAATCCTGATATTTGTTTTGAGATTGATTGGTCCAATTGATCCATGATCAGCACCTGTAAATTGTTTCAACTCTTCGGAAACAGCCGGACGAACATTTCCTGTGCCAAGAATTGATTGAAGTTTAGTTTCGTTCAATTCATCATTTCCGCGCATAAAAATCAAAATCGGCTTATCATCAGCGATATATACAACCGACTTAGCACATCTTTCTTCAGGGAATCCAAACTGCTTAATCAAATCATCAATTGTTTTTGCATTTGGGGTTGGGAATTTCTCAAGTTTCAAATCACCATCAATTCTTTCGACCGGACTCAGAGCAGATGTTGCAACTTCAATATTTGCCGCATATCCTGAATCTGAAATTGCGCAAGTATCTTCACCCGAATCAGATTCGACCATAAATTCCTGAGATTGACGTCCACCCATTGCTCCGCTTGATGCACCAACCACGAAAAATTTAATCCCGCATTTATCGAAAATTGCTTTGTAAGCAAGTGCGTGCTTGTTATAGCTTTCATCAAGCCCTTCCCAGGAAGTATCAAGCGAGTAGGCATCCTTCATAATGAATTGCCTACCACGCAAAACGCCTGATTTAGGTCTTGGCTCATTACGGAATTTTGTTTGAATCTGATACCAGATTTGCGGCATATCCCGATATGATTTAACATGCTGTCGGGCATGAAAAGTGATTATCTCCTCATGAGTCGGTGCAAGCACTAAACCCTCGCGGTTTTTGATGTGAAACATAACATCTCCCATAGACTCTACTCTTCCGGTTTGCTCCCAAATTTCTATAGGATTTAACGCCGGTAGTAAAAATTCCTGACCGCCAATTTTATTCATTTCTTCACGAATAATTTCTATAACTTTATTTAACACTCGAAAACCGAGCGGCAAGAAGGAAAAAATGCCTGAACCAAGTTGCCTGACAAGTCCGGCTCTAAGCATCAGCTGATGTGAAATTATCTGTGCATCAGCAGGTGTTTCCTTAAGTGTCGGTACGAAATACTCTGATTGTCTCATTATTTGTAACCCAAAAAAATATATTTTTTAGAAATGTCAAAAAATCAAATTACAAAGTTAATCATTTCTACTAATATAACCACTTTTTATTATGATTTTTTTCAAATATAACTTGACTTCTTAAGTATTTTTTTGCATTTTTGTAATCTGTAATTGTTAAATTAAATATTTATTAAGATGAAAAGCTTTAGAAAGGAATTATGGTTTGACACCAGAAACAGAAGAGAGTATATCAATATAACTTCTGAAGTTGAGAAAAGCCTGCATGAAAGCGGAATTAAAGAAGGTTTAATTTTGGTTAATGCTATGCATATTACCTCAAGTGTTTTTATCAATGATGATGAAAGCGGACTTCACAGCGATTTTGAAGTTTGGCTTGAAAAAATTGCACCCGAAAAGCCACATACTCAGTATCGTCATAATGGTTTTGAAGACAATGCAGATGCTCATCTGAAAAGGCAAATAATGGGTCGCGAAGTAGTTGTGGCGATAACAAACGGTAAACTTGATTTTGGTCCCTGGGAGCAGATATTCTACGGTGAGTATGATGGCAAACGAAGAAAACGAGTTTTGGTTAAAATTATCGGTGAATAAATTAAATTTCGACTCTGAGTCGTGCCACAGGAATTCTGAGCTGTTCACGATATTTAGCTACTGTCCGCCTTGCTACATTATAGCCTGCATCTTTTAGAAGACGGCTGATTAGTTCATCGCTGTAAGGTTTATTCTTCGGCTCTGAATCAATCAGCTCTTTAATTTTTTCTTTGATTACTGTCGTTGATACATCCTCTCCATCATCAGTAATTAAAGACTCGCTGAAAAAGAACTTTAATTCATATGTACCAAATTCTGTCTGGACATATTTGCCATTAACAATTCTGCAAACAGTTGAAATATCAAGGGATGTTTCTTCAGCTATTACTTTATAAATAAGAGGCTTGATTCCGCTTTTTCCGTCGTAGAAGAAGTCTTTCTGCAATGTAGCAATAGCAGTCATCACCTTGAGCATAGTATTTTTTCTTTGCTTAATTGCCTGAATCATAAACTTAGCATCTTCCCTTTTGCCACGAATCCAATTCTTCGTTTCCTTGTTGAATTGCTTCATCTTCGCTTCTTTTTGCAATTTTTCATAAGCTTTACTAAGTTTTAGATTTGGCAGACGGCTGTCATTGAGGGAAATAATAAGTTCATCAGTATCCTCATCACGTTCAACTATAAAGTCCGGAATTACGGTATTCAGCTCAGATTGTGAGTCTCCCCCACCAGGTTTTGGATTCAGCCGCCGTATAACTTCTATTGCAGCTTTCAGATCATCTTCTGTAATACCCAATTGTCTGATTATAATAGGATAATGCTTACGTATAAAATGTTCATAAGCATCATCAAGGATTCTGAGAGCAAGTAGCTGAGCAGTATTCGGATTAAATATTGCTTTGCATTGCGATATCAGACATTCTCTCACATCTCTGGAAGCAATTCCCGGAGGGTCAAGGGTTTGAATTATTTTTAAGATTTTTTCTGCACTTTCAATGTCTATCTGATTTAATATCTCACTTTGGACATTTTGCTTATGTGAATTTTCAGATTTATTTAAACTAGATGTACCATTTTGCAAATTTTTGGCATTTTCCAGCAATTTAATACTTTCATCACTTATTGAGTACATGGTTGCGGGATTTTTACTTTTCTTCTCTTTCTTTTCGATATTATCAAGATATTGCTTATGCTGAATACTGAAATTTGTTTCAGCTATAAACGAGTTAGCATCATCAACTATTTCATGAAGCGGACGTCTAAGATAGCCGTCTCCATCAATATTGCCAATGATATATGTACCGATTATTTGTTGTTCCCTTGTCAAATGCAACAAGTTTAGCTGTTCAATCAAATCCTCTTCGAGACTTGTATGAGACTTAATTTGAAATACCGGCTCATCATCCTCACCATAATTGTCACCAGCACCATAAGCCATTTCTGAAGTATCTTGCCAAACCATACTGTATAAATCAAATGGGTCATTATCCTCATTGAAATCATCATTTCTGTAGGTCAAATTATCATCAGACAGATAATCTTTGGATTTTTCTGTTTTGTCTATAGAATCATAGCCATATTCATCATCATAATAATCGAATTTTTCTGTTTCAGGTTCTTTTACTTCAACAATAGGCTCATCATCGTAATCGAACAAATCCATATCAGGATTTCTTTCATCTTCGAGTAAAGGATTTTGCTCGATTTCCTGTTGAAGGAACTGCTCAAATTGCATTACAGGAAGTTGCAACATTTTCAGATATTGAATCTGTTGAGGTGTAAGGGTTTGGCTGAGTGTGGTTTTCAGGTCAAGTGATAGTTTCATTATTCACTCTCCCTTTTTCTTAGTTCGCTTAAGTAATTAATGAACCAGTCAGCTCCATAGGAGCGAATGAGGGCATCTTTTACAGATTCGAAAATTCTTACATTCTTGGCTTTGCCATTATCAAGAGCCGGAGAGCATTCCTCAATATTTTCATAATAAATATATTTACCGCCAAAATATGCAACTCTTATTGGGAATAAATGACATGATACAGGTTTTTGGAATTTCGTTTTACCTTCAATAAATGCTTTTTCAAGACTGCAAAATGCAATATCCCCATCATAATAAACAAAAACGCAGTCTTTCTTTTCTATGCAGTTCGTGTAGTAGCTTTTTCCAACTTTTGTAATAAAACCATCATTTTCGATTATCGCTATTGATTTTTCTGATAAATACTGCATAGCTGATGGTAAAGATTCTTTGAGCAATTCAATTTCTTCCTCAAGAAGCGGAGCACCGAACTCGCCGGGGAAAGTGCAACAAGCTCCTTTACACTTGCTCAAATCGCAACTGAAATGGGTTTTACCTATTTTTTCATCAACTAAAACATCGTTAATTAAAATCATAAAAAATCTGCTTAGAAAATATTGTGCCAAATATTTACGAAATTAACAATTATTTTTTACATAAACAAATAAAAACTTTATTTATGCCGATTTTCATTAACTTTATATTACAATTATATTACTTTTAAGCAGAAAAAAAATGAGACTTTCTGATAATAATCAAAAAAGCCTCATAAATTACATCAATCAAATTAAGGAATTCGGGATCGTCTATAATTCTATGTCATCTGCTACCATTCTAAAACCAATTGTTATAGCCCCATCAAGTGCTGTGCCTTTTGGTTTGACTAAGTTAAGATTTTTATTTTTCGCTATTTCTTTTTCAAGTATTTTTTTTAGTAGAGTGTCAGCATCAATAATGCCACCCATCAGTGCAACATCGGACTTTTTATCCTTATAATTATTAATAATTGCAGCCGGAAGCTCAGAAAGGTGAACTGATGCAGAGTTAATAATTTTCATACATACTTCATCGCCATTTTCGGCACATTCCATCACATAAGGTGTTAAATTTTGATATTCAAAAGCTCGTTCAGCATACGCCTTTACTATAGTGCGAGGCTCTTCAAGTGTAATTGCAGGGTATAGCGATTCTATTTTTTTAGCAAGTGCTGTGTGCTGTCCTCTTCCGTCCAAAGCACGTACAACAGCAGTAAGACCTTCGCGCCCTATCCAAGCGCCACTGCCTTCATCATCAAGTTCGATGCCCCAGCCACCACAACGGTAAAATTTACCTTTGTACTTTCCAAGTCCAATTGAACCGGTACCAACTATAACCATAATTCCGTCTTCACCACCAAATGCACCTTCAAGAGCAATTTCGGCATCACTTGTGACCATTACGTCATTAAGAACAGTCCGCTGCCCTCTTGCTAAGGTTCGGAGCAAATTTTGCGACCTTTTCTTTTCTTCGTCAAGCCAAACCCCTGCTAAACCAACAACGATAGCATCAACTTCGCCTGATTCAATCTGAGCTTTGTTGCATAATTCTGTAATTACATTTAAAGTTCTCTCGCAGGACTCTCCTACCCCAACAGCTCCAATTCTTGTTGTGCCGGATACCAGTTCTGCTTTGATTTCGCCTTTGGAAAATAGTATTCCACGCGTTTTAGTGCCGCCGCCATCAATACCGATAATGGTATAATCATCTTTATTTATCATGGATTTCCAAATTCAATATTTATTTATAAATCAAAATAAAATTATCAAATATTATGCCATTAAATAGATAAATCAGTCTTAAAATGTAGAAAGATTTTTCAAATTAAAAAAGAAAATTTTTGGTAGATATTTTAAAATTTATTATTTTTGTAATCCTTTTGACTGCGGAAGTGGTGAAATTGGTAGACACGCCATCTTGAGGGGGTGGTGCCGATAGGTGTAGGGGTTCAAATCCCCTCTTCCGCACAAGTAATCAAGGGCTGATTTTTTCAGCCCTTTTTTGTTATTTATATTTTTGTTTCAGTTGAGAAAATCGTTATTTTTGAAACAAATCACTAAAATTATGATTTATGGATAATGAAATAATTAATATTGAAAAAATTGTTAAAAGCAGATTCCCCGGAAATTGTGTTCTTATTTTGAGTAATGGCAACAACATTATGACCACTATTGATGAGGTGATGAATCTATCCCTGAATAAAGGCTCTAAAATCAACGATGTCACTTTGCTGCAATTAAGAACTGCGGTTGATAAAAAGAAGGTATTATCATATTCAATGAGACTTTCTGATGGATTTGTGAGGTCTGAATTTCAAATAAGGCAAAAGCTTAAACAGAAAAATTACGACTTAGAATTAATAGAATATACTATCAAAAAATTACACCAAAATAATCTGATTGATGATAATAAATTTGCTGAAAATTTCATAAACTATGCCCTGAAGAAAAAGTGGGGTAAACTAAAAATTATTAACGAACTCAGAAAAAGAGGCGTAAATATATGTAATTTTCAAGAATATTTGAATTCTAAGCTGAATTATGATGATATTTATGAATCCGCAAAAGAATTAGCTTTAAAAAAATTAAATATGATACGTAAAAAAACAACAGAAAAACAAAAAGATGCAATTATCAGACATCTTGCAGGAAAAGGTTACGAATTCGCAATAATCAAGAATATTTTAAAAGAAATATTTTGATTAATTTGAAAAAAGAGTTAATTTTGCACAGTTAATTTTTACAAAAAAATATAATTTGATTTCATGTTCGACTACTTGCATTATTTTAAATCAACTTTTGATTTATTTCCAAGTCCATTTATCATTATAAATGTTGATAAAAGTGGTGAAATAAGTTGTGATTTTTATAATAATGCCTTTAATTATGAATTTTTAAATTCAAATATGGACTCTGACCCTGACTGCATTGCCAGAGAAATTCTCAAAAACATAACACAACCACTTGCAAATAAACACAACTTTGTACTCAGGTTAAATTGCAATAACAAACTTGATAACTTTTTCAGAGTCAGCATCGCTAAAATTAAAGATGGAAAATATTCTGCAACAATCGAGTCGCTCGACAACATCAATAATTCTACCTGGAGCAATATTCTAAAAAATAATTCAGCAATTGTTTATTCTACAAAGCCTGACGGAGATTATGCTTTTAATTTCATTTCCGATAATGTAAGTGAGATTTTGGGATACGACGCATCAATGTTTGTTCGGGCAAACGATTTTTGGGATTCATTGATTAAACCTGATTTTAAAAATTATGTCATCAATTCTCTGCATTGTCTCGAAACCAGCGATGAAGTAAGAATGATATATCCTATATTGAGTAATGATGGTGATTACCGATGGTTTGAGGAAAGGGCAAGACTTGTAAGAGACTATTCAGGAACGCCCAAAGAGATTATTGGGCTTGTTATTGATGTCAATGAACAGAAGCAAAGTTATGACAATTTAAATAAAACTTTGCAGGAATTGCGTGTAATAATGAATACCATTCCGGGAATTATCATTGTAGTTGATAAGGATTTAAAAATATTGGACTTTAGTGATAATTTAATTGAGATTTCAGGATTTGAAAGCAGAGATTCAATCGCAAATAACAGAATTTCCAGAATATTTTTATCTGAGCATTTGGAAATTGAAGATGACTTAAAGCTTGCAATTTTTAATCGCAACTCAGTTAACAGAATAACAAATTCAAGAGAATCATACTATTTTGGCAGTAACTACAGAATATTGATAAATCCGATCATTGATGAAAATAATAATGTCTGGGGTGCAGTTGCTGCAATGCATGACATAAGTGATTTTATCGCAAAAGAACAAGATTTGACGGATTCAATCGCAAAGTTGGAAGAATCAAGAAAATCTGAGAGCGAACAAACCGCGAAAGTCAGGCAATTATTGGAACAAGTAACTGAATCCAAAAAAGATTTATTCGAGCTGAATAATCAAAAGGATAAATTTTTCTCCGTAATCAGTCATGACTTAAGAGCCCCTCTGAAAGGGTTCATGCAACTTACAAAAATCCTATCAGACGAACTTCCAAGTATGGATAAAGAGGAAATTTTCGACCTTACAAATTCAATGTTTGAGGCTTCTCAAAATCTATATAAACTCTTGGAAAACCTTCTTGAATGGTCGAAAATTCAACGTGGAATTATGGACTACAATCCAATCACAATGCAACTTTCAACACTTGTCATGATGAATATTGACTTACTTCAGATTGTAGCTAAACAAAAAGAAATATCCTTGAATAATAAAGTACATAGCAGTGTGCTAATTTATACTGATGTCAATTTACTGAATACAATCCTTAGAAATTTAATTTCAAATGCTATAAAGTTCTCCTTTAATGGAAGTACTGTAACAATAAGTTCTTCATTAAATAATGATGATTTTGTAGAAATCTGCGTCGAAGACTCAGGTGTCGGTATGACAAACGAAGAAATTGAAAATCTTTATCGTCTTGATAAACATTTTTCAAATAAAGGCACTTCAAATGAAAGTGGTTCAGGATTAGGCTTGATACTTTGTAAGGATTTAGTAGAAATAAACGGTGGCAAAATTTATGTTGAAAGCGAACCCGATATGGGAACTAAGTTTTATTTTACGGTCCCATCCAAACATTTTTAGAAAATTAATTGACAAAAACTATGAAATTAAATATACTACTGATTGGCTCAGGCGGTCGTGAGCATTCACTCGCAATTAGTTTAGCAAAATCAAAATCATGCGGTAAATTATATGCTGCTCCGGGAAATCCCGGAATTTTTGAAAAAGCGGAAAAAGCAGATATTGTAACAAACAATCATCAGCATGTTGTAAATTTTTGTAAGGACAAAGAAATTTCGCTTGTTGTGATTGGTCCCGAGCAGCCACTGGCTGAAGGACTAAGCGATGTGTTAACAGGAGTTGGAATCGCAGTATTCGGACCCTCAAAATATGCTGCCGGGCTTGAATCATCAAAAGATTTTTCTAAAAGATTGATGCAAACACACTCGATTCCAACAGCATTTTACAAATCTTTTGTTGCAAGTGAAATGTTTGAAGCCCATAAATTTATTGATACTATGCCACTTCCTCTGGTGCTGAAAGCTGATGGGCTTGCCGCCGGAAAAGGTGTTGTTATAGCCCAAAGCTATGATGATGCTCATAATGCAATTGACAGTATGTTCGCAGGTGAGTTCGGAGCTGCAGGCAATTGTGTTATAATTGAAGAATTTATGCAAGGTGAAGAAGCATCTGTATTTGTTGTAACAGATGGCACTGATTACTTAATTCTTCCACCATCGCAAGACCACAAAAGAATCGGAAACGGTGATACCGGAAAAAATACAGGCGGTATGGGAGCTTATGCACCTGCTGTGATAGCTAATAGTGAAGTACTCGAAAAAGTGAAAGTTCGTATCATTGAGCCGATACTTAAAGCTCTTCGTGATTCCGGAAATCCCTATCGAGGATGCCTTTATGTCGGACTTATGATAAATAATTCTGAGCCGAAAGTTGTCGAGTTTAATGCAAGATTCGGCGACCCTGAAACTCAGGTAGTTTTGCCACTTATAAAAGGTGATTTAGCAAAATTGTTTTATACTGCTGCAATTGGAATAATTGAAAAAGATTCTGTGGAAATTATTGGCAATAAATCTGCTGTTTGTATTGTTCTTGCATCAGATGGCTATCCGGATTCATACAATAAAGGCTACGAAATTGCACTTCCAAAAATTGAGGACGATTATTCATTCATCATCCATGCAGGAACTGCTATAAAAGACGGAAAACTTGTTAGTTCCGGTGGCAGAGTTTTGGGAGTTGTAGCTACTGGTGATTCGCTGAATCAAGCTGTTAAGACTGCATATATTTTAGCAGATGAAATCAAGTTTGACAATAAATATTATAGAAATGATATTGCTCAGAAAGGCTTTAAATCATAATTTATGGTCTTTTGAAATCAATTTTTAACTAAAATATCGCTTTAAAAAGTTAATTTTTTCAATTTTTCTGTAACTTTTTGGATTCTTATTTGTCATAGAATAGAATCTGAGAAATTTTTGAGTAATTGGAGAATATAAGCTACAATGGGACGTTTATATTATTTATTAATATTATTATTATTGCTAATTTCAACATCAGCTAATTCATTTGATTTAACTTATCCAAAGGATGAACAATTCTTTTGCAGCAATACCCCTGTAATTATTAAATGGTCAGAATTTATTAATAAGCCAGTTATATTTGTAAAATCAACAGATGATACAACTTATAATAATATTAAAAATTATCAAATTGCAGATAATACATTTCTCTGGTATGTTAACGACCTCGAACTATTCAACAAGGAACTTACTTTCAAAATATTTGATTATGATTATCCTGATGATTTTCGCCTATCAAAAAGTATAACTGTATATCAAAGTCCTGAAATAATTAGTCAATCAAAGTCAATTCAATCCTGCGAAGGTCAGGATATTCTCCTTGATATTGAAGCAGAGGGCTATCAAATTAATTTTCAGTGGTTCAAAGATGGTGAAATTATTAATGGTGCAACATCCAATAATTTAAAAATACCAAATGCCGAATATAGAAATTCGGGTGTTTATACTTGCGAGATTTCCTCCGCCAGTAATTGTAGCAAGAAAGTATCAGAGCCAATTAGTGTTTACATCGCTTCAGAAACAAAATTTTTGACAAGACCCGAATTTTTCAAATGGGAATATCGCCAATCAGCAAGTCTTATAGCAGAAATTCATGCAAACAATGAAATTGACAGAAACAATGTTAGCTTTCAGTGGTATAAGGACTCAACAATTTCAATTTTTGATACAATATATTACGTATTTCGATATTATGACATTAGAATTCCACTTATGGATAATAAGAAATACTCAGGAACACATTCACAGGATTTAGTCATTAATAATTTAGTTTGGGGCGACAGAGGTTACTACACTTGTATAGCAAGTGGATTATGCGGAGTTGATTCTGTAAAAGGGTTTATAGGTGACCATAATTATTTTGATGTTGAAAAAGAATCACCCGATTTTTTTGATTGCGAAGGAATAGATGTTACTTTCAAAGCATCTTTACTAACTTCGATTGATGGAGATTTCTCTTTTCAATGGTTTAAAACAGGACATAAATTACTTGTTGATGATGAAAAATTCTCCGGCACAAGAACGCTGGAATTGTCTATAAAAAATCCGGACAAGGATGATGCTTCAGGTTATTACGTGTTAGTAACATACCTTAAAGAATCTTTAACAAAAAGGTCGGATGTATTTCTTTACGACCCCGAGTATAAGCCGATTATAAGCAATCAGCAAAAATATTGGATAATCAAGGCTCCTCGGGACTACTACATAAACCAAATTTTTCTAAGAGTTAGCTTGTATAACCAAAATCCGGCTTATTTTGAATGGTTCAAAGGAGAAAAATTTCTTGGTGGTGGTATGGCTGACGATTATCGTGTTAATAAGCCAACAAAAGATGATGTTGGTTGGTATAAATGCAAGATTACTAATGAATGTGGCTCTGTTTGGAGTGATTCTGTTTATGTAGCATGGGGATTCGATGAAGCCAGACAAGGTGCATGTATCAACAGTCAACTTACTGTCGAAGCAGACAATTTAGGTGATGGCTATGAGTATGAGTGGGTTTTTAAGAAAAATGTTGTCAGAGACAATCATAAAATAATCAATTCAAGCACTAATAAACTGACATTTACAAGACTTGAGCAGAGTGACGGTGGTTCTTATTATTTATATGCAGTCAACAAGCAAACCGGGAATAAAATTTTACTTGGAGAAGTAATTGTCGAACCACATTTACCTCCCGAAGTCGCAAGAGATTTACCTGAAACGTTGGAAGCCATTGAAGGTAGAATGCCAATAACAGCATTTGTTGTATTGTCAAAAGGTGAAGGTGTGCATCATACATTATTTATTGATGGCGAAGAATTCTATGAGGAAATATTTAGACCCAGAGATTCTTATGGAAATACTGATTTCGGATTTGTACTTGGAGGTAATAAATCAAATCTCAAACCCGGGGTTTATCAATATCGCATAAGGAATGAATGTGGTGTTACATGGTCAAACAAAATGACTGTAATAAACGAAAGTTACAAACCAGGTGGTATTATTTTACCCGAAGATGATTTGACAAGCAGTATTTTTGATAATGAAAACAGCTTTAATATTTATCCCAATCCAGCAAGCGATTATATTATAATAAACTTCTGCAACAAAGGAATTAAGCCCTTTGAAGCAGCAGATAAATTGCAGATATTTGATTTCTTGGGTTTAGAAGTCGTTCATTTATCATTGATTGAAGGCAAAAATCGAATCAACATTTCCCATCTGCAGGCAGGTGTATATTTTATAAGGATGGGTGATATGGTGAAGAAAATTGTTAAGATGTGAGCTTTTGTATTTGGGTAATTTTATTTATATACGAAATGAAAAATAGTTTTTTTAAAATTTATGTTTAGTAAATATTTATTTTTGAAATGAATATTACAAAATGACTTTTCAATTGTCAAATTGATGATATATTGAAATATCGAAAAAATGATTTGGAGCAATTATGAAAATAATCATTTACATATTTATATTTTTAATATTAGTAAATAAGGCATTTTCTGAAGGAATAAATATTTATTACCCTGCTGATATACAGGAATTATGCAGGACAACGCCTATTGTAATCAAGTGGGAAGGTTCGACAGCAGATGTGATTGTAGAAATAAAAAATGAAAATGATACAAAATACAATTTTGTATTAAACTATCAGATTAATAATAATACCTTCGTCTGGACTGTAAATGATGCAGAATACCTCAATACAACGCTTTCAGTAAAAGTCAGTGATAAAAATAATCCTGAAATATATGATGAATTCCATGGTATAACAATTTTTAGT
This sequence comes from Ignavibacteriota bacterium, assembly GCA_019637995.1. Classification (NCBI taxonomy): domain Bacteria; kingdom Pseudomonadati; phylum Ignavibacteriota; species Ignavibacteriota bacterium. Next base: position 353,259 of record JAHBUQ010000001.1, on the reverse strand, counting down.
GAAACAGAAATTCTACATCAGACACAATCAGTTCAGGTATGCTCAGGTGATGATATCTACTTACAGGTTGATGCACTTGGATATAATTTATCATATCAATGGTATAGAGACAATAATCCTGTTGACGGAGCTGTTAGCAGCGTATTGAGATATTCAAATGCCGATTACTCCATGTCAGGCACGTATGTATGCAAAATAAAATCAAATAGTCCTTGCGATATAGCACAAAGCAAACCAATCAGTGTTTATGTTGCAACTCCTACAGAATTTACTACAAGACCGGAAGAGGTTTTCTGGGAATACAATAAATCCGCAACAATGACTGCCTTACTTCATGGCAATAATGAACCCGAAATAAATAATGTTAAATTCAGATGGTTTAAAGATACAATAATTTATACTTTCAAACCACCAAAAACCTTTATTCCTGATACGATTAGGCTTGAATTGAAAGAGGGCAAGAAGTATATAGGTACAAAATCTCAGGATTTGGAAATTACAAAACTTGTGTGGAGTGACCGAACTACATATTATTGTGTTGCCGATGGATTATGCGGCTCTGATACTGTTAGCTGCGAAATTGGTGATGAATCCCGATTTGAGATTATTAAAGTGTCGCCGGATTTTTATGGCTGTGAAGGTCAGGATGTCACCTTTAAAGCAACGGTTGTAACCGAAGTCGAAGGTACATTTACATATCAATGGTATAAATCCGGTTTTAAAAAACTTATTGAAAGTGAAAAATTTATCGGAACACAAACAAGAGAGTTAACAATAAAAAATACTGACTATGATGAAGATTTCAATATATATTATGTGCTTGTAACATGGGTAGAAAAAAAAGTTTCTAAAAGAAGTGAGCATTTTGTTCTTGAACTCAATATGTTGCCCAAAATTTACGAACAACCAAGAAATACCTTCATTAAAGACAGAACAAACAAGTTTTTCGGACAAACATACATTGATGTTATCGTAAAAAACGATGTAGGTTGTATGTACACATGGTATAGAAACGGTAAACAGGCAAGAAAGACTTGCCATAGATCAGACTACTGGCTTGGAATTGACAGTTGTCCGCCCTACCCTTCATTATATCCTCCTCCACCAAGAGCATCTGTACCTGAAGATGTGGGCTGGTACAGATGTAAAATTGAAAATGAGTGCGGTGTAACCTGGACAGATTCTGTTTATGTTGCTTGGGATTATAATGAATTATACAGTTGCATTGGTAAGGATATAGCTATCGAAGTAAAAGATTTAGGTGAGAATTATTCTTATATTTGGGAATTTGACGGCAAAGAACTACAAGAAACAGACAGAATAAAAAATGTTGAATCCAGTAAATTAATTATCCGGAATTTGAAAATCGAAGACCATGGTAATTATCTTGTTTGGACTGTTGATAAAAATTCAAATACTAAAACATTGTATTCGAAAGTATTTGTTGAAGTAATAACTGCTCCTTTTATACAAAAAGATTTTCCAAATGAACTTACCAATGATGGAGATTATATTAAGCAAATTTTTGCATCCGTCATTTCAAACGGTCCTTTTCTGGATTATGAAGTATATTTGGATAAAGTAAAAATTCACGAGGGTACAAAATTTAGGAATAACCTTTATAACAATGATTATGGTTTTTTATTCGGAGGTAAGGAAAATAATGTTAAACCGGGTGTCTATCAGTATTTATTCCGAAATGACTGTGGTGAAGTCTGGTCAAATAAAATGAAAGTTACAAATACAGCATATAAGCCTGAAGGAATTATATTACCGGATAATGATTTAGTAAGCAGTATTTTTGATAAAGAAAACAGCATAACTATTTACCCCAATCCAGCAAGCGATTATATTATAATAAACTTCTATAACAAAGGGCTTAAGCCCAATGAAGCAGCAGATAAAGTCCAGATATTTGATTTCTTGGGTTTGGAAGTAGTTCAAATATCACTGATTGCAGGCAATAATAGAATCAACATTTCCCAACTGCCAACAGGTGTGTATTTTTTAAGGATAGGTCATAAAGTAGAAAAATTTGTCAAAATGTAAATGTTTCATATCACTCCATAACAAACCATAGCAATGAAGAAAGACTTTATGTGTTATCACAATATCAACTTAATATGCCCCCCAAATTCCAATAATATTTGAAAAAATTGAATTTATTTTCAAATATTTTAATTAAAAATCGTTTTTTTGGTTTGATTTTTGATATATTTGAAATAATTTATAAGTAAATTTTATAATTCTATGCCAATAAATTTATCATTAGATGTTCTTGAGCCTGGATTAATACTTGCTGAACCTGTTGTAAATACAATGGGTCAGACTCTTATTAATAGTGGTGTAGAAATTACATCCCGGCATATTGGAATATTAAAAACATGGAACATTCAATTCGTCAGAGTACTCTCGGATGATGGTGATGAGGCAACAGAGTTGAGTGAAGATCAGATAATTTTAGCGCGAGCTGAACTTGCTAAAATACTTACATGGAAGCCTCGAAACGACGCTGAAAAGGACCTTTTTGAATTAGGGGTAATTAGCCTTGCACATCAATTTGACAGGAGTGACAATGATTGATAAAGTTAATTACTACTTATATAAATCTAATCAGTTTCCGACATTACCGACAATTTATACGTCGTTGATGACTGTAATATCTAATCCAAGGTCATCTATTCAGGATTTAGCTGATGTAATAATGAAAGACCAGGCTTCAGTAATCAAACTTTTAAAAGTAGTAAATTCTCCCCTTTTTGGAATAAAAAGTCAAATCACGACAGTCAATCAGGCAATTTTATATCTTGGATTTAATGAAGTAAAAAATATTCTGCTTGCACTTTCAGTAATGGATGTTTTCGATAAAATCAATAATGCAGACAAGTTTAATGTTATTGACTTGTGGAAGCATTCAATTGGTGTTGCTGTAACATCAAGAATTTTAGCAAATTCATTAGGTATCAAGGATGTAGAGAATTATTTTATAGCAGGTATAATCCATGATATCGGAAAGCTTTTTTATATTCATTTTTTTCCAAATGAATATTCCGAAATAATTGAACTTGCATCAAATGCGAAAATTTCTATTAGTAAATTTGAATTAAACAAATTTGGGATGACCCATGAACAAGTTGGTGCTGAACTCGCCAGAAAATGGAATTTGCCAACTGCATTGATTAACACAATCGAGTATCATGAGCGTGGCAAATACAGCAATCGTACTGATTCGTTGTTGGCTTGCGTACATCTTGCAAATATTATTGCCTGTTTGATGAAATTAGGAAATACCGGTGATAATTATATTCCTGAACCTGCATTTGAAATTTGGAATATTTTAAATTTTTCTGCAGGTACCTTAAAAAGTAAGTATGAAGAAATTAATGTTGCATTTAATATGGCTAACAGTATATTACAATTAAAGGTTTAAATGTCAAAAGAACTAATACATATAGATGAACAATTTAGCTTGATTATGAATGAATCATCAAGTCTTCTTGGTATCATAAGCAACAAAACATATTCGGGCAATATTATTAAAGAATCAACAAAATACCTCTGCAAGTTTCCAAATGTAGAATCAGTTGCTTTTTTAAAAATGAACCATGATAATTTTGAATTCAATTTAAATTTCAACTATCCTAAAGAAAGCAATAAATTATATCGCGAAAGCCTCCAATTTTGCCTGGACAGCGGCTCTGTAGGGCTTGCTGTCCAAACAGGCAGGTACTCATTATGCGAGATGAAAGAATTTAAAGTTTGGAATTTGTTTTTACCTCTTATTAGTACACAAAAGGTAGTAGGTGTTTTTATATTGACTTCAAAATCAGATTTCAATGTTATTACATTAAACTATATAAATTTACTGAATATGTTCTGCAACAGTCTTGCTAATATATTGGAAAATAAAGAATTATACCTCAAACAAAAACAGACAAAAGAATTATTAGACCAGCTAATAGCTTCAAGAACAATGGAGTTAGTTGAAAACAATAAAGCACTTGGAGACAAAATCGAGTCTCTTAAGTCCAATTTAAGTATGTCTATACCACATGAAGTCCGCACTCCAATTAATGAAATTCTTGGTATGACGAACTATCTGAATAGTTTTATAACACAGTCTAATGGAATAAAAGATACCGACAGAAACGATGTACTTGAAATCATTGCTGACATTAATACATCTGCAAACAGACTTAGAAATTTATTCGAGAATTTTATTTATCATACACGTTTGTCAATTATTTCAACATCACTCAAGGAAATCGAAAAACTTCAAACCCAAATTTCACCTTATTGCGACTCCATTATTTTTGAGCAAACTCAGATAAAGGCAATGGCGTATGAAAGAGTAGATGACATATCAATCAATCTGGTATCTGCAACAATTTTAATGGGCGAAGAATATTTAGCTAAATTAGTAGATGAACTTGTTGACAACGCTTTGAAATACTCGGAGAAAGGTACTAAAATAGATATTTATTCATCAATTGAAGGCGAGTTTTACAAATTGACTATTCATGATTTGGGTGCCGGAATTCCTGATGAGTTTCTGAACCAAATTGACGCTTATGTACAATTTGAAAGAAATAAACACGAACAACAGGGACTGGGACTGGGGCTTGCAATAGCTTACAAAATTGTTGATTTGCACAATGGTAAAATCCTGATAGAGAGCGAATTAAACAAATTTACAAAAGTGATTGTAAAAGTTCGAACCACAAATTCTTTCATACTTGATTGATAGCCCATTTGTAATGAATTGTAAAATTTCAATTAATCAAGTTAACATTTTTTTTTCTCACACGTCTAATGTATATTGAACTACAAAACTTTAGGATTTTAGTATGAATTATAAATTTTTTAGCATTACAATTATATTTCTTTCTTTCATTTTTATAGCCGCTTCTGCTCAGGATAGCTCTAAATCTAAATCCCCACTGGACAGAAAAGCCAAAATGGATAAAATGAGAGAGCAAAAAATGGAAAGAATGAAGGATTTAAAAAAAGGTAGAAATGCTACCGGCTCCTTAGATAATGCACTGGCTAATCCTGCCGGTGTCAAAAATTTAATTGTCAGAGGGGAATCATTAACAAGTCTTACACCAAGAATTAAAGAGCTAATTGATCTTGAAAGATTGGATTTGAGCAATAATCAGCTTACGGATTTACCCAAAGAGCTTGCCCAATTAACTAATCTTAGAGAGCTTAAGTTGAATGACAACAAATTTGCTAATATACCTGCTGTAGTTTTTCAATTGCAGAATTTGGAAGTACTTGAATTCACCAATAATGAAATTTCGAACATCCCTGCAGATATAAATAAGTTAGTTCGACTCAGAAAATTTGCAGTCAACGGAAATAAAATAAATTCAATGCAGGGTGAATTTTCCCCTATGGAATCTCTTCGGGAAATGGATTTATCAGGAAATTCTCTAAGCTCAATACCTGAGTGCATCTTTTCAGCAAGATATTTGACTATATTTAACTTATCAAATAATTCAATAAACACTATCAACTCTAAAATAATCAATTTAAAATCACTTGCTAATCTAAATTTAGAGGCTAATAACTTAAGTTCTGTTCCTAAAGAATTTGGTGAATTACCATCTTTAAGACACTTAAACCTTAGAAAAAATAGCCTCAACAGTCTTGAAGATGATTTTGCAAATATGCCAAAATTATCACATCTTGATATCAGCGAAAATAGTTTAACAAATTTTCCGGCTCATATATCCAAGTTACCATCCTTAAGAAGCTTGACTATAAGTTCGACCGGCTTAAAAGAATTACCTGATGTCATAACTACAATAGAAAATTTACAGGAACTTAATATTGACGGAAATCAAATTTCTGCTCTCCCTAAAAGTTTTGAAAAATTAGCTTCATTAAAAATACTATCTGCTAAAAGCAATCAATTCAAAGAATTGCCTGATGTTCTAACTCAGATGACAAGCATTGTTCAGATTGATTTTTCAGATAATAAAATTACAAGTATTGGTGCTTCTATCAGTAAGTTGGAAAAATTACAGACTCTTAATCTAAATCAAAATGAGATTACAGTACTACCAAGTGAAATATCCGGCATGAAGGATTTAAGAAATTTATCACTTGCAGATAACAAAATCAAAAATGTTCCCCAAGGACTTGATAATTTGCAACAACTGAGAGTTATTACCTTAAAGGGCAATCCTGTAACTGATGAAACTAAAGAATCAGTCAAGAAAATGCTCCCAAAAGCAAGAATTATTTTCTAATAAAACATATCTAACAGATTTTTAGGAACGCTCCCAAATATATTCGGGAGCGTTTTTTTTATATGTTTGAAACCTTTTTAAGTTATTCTCGTAATAAAAATTGTTATAATATTCTCATAATATGAAACGTCAATATCAATGAAAACTGAAAAAACTATAATAGTTTTATGGGTATATATGAATTTAAGAGAAGAAACAAAGAAAAGAATATTAAAGGTCGCTGAAGCAGCTTTTTTGCAGAATGGTTACAAGAACCTACGTATTGACGATATAGCTGCTGAACTTAGTATAAGCAAACGAACTTTCTATGAATTATTTCGTTCAAAACATGAACTTGTTTATGAAATAATTGATAGTGCTCTGAATAATTTTCGACTGAAGATTCAGGAAGTAATAGGAAGAATGACAGACGGTGATAATTTTAGATTTATAGATGAGTTGAAAAATCTTTGGCAAATTATAATAGAGCATACTTCTTATTTTAGTGGTGAAGTTATTAATGATTTGAAATTACATCTACCCGGATACTGGGAGAAATGCGAAAGGTTTGATGCTGAGCGAGTTGATGATTTTCGCAGAGTATATCAAGCCGGTATAAAGCAAGGTTATATTAAGCCAAACATTAGTGAAGAAGTTTTTTACATAATTCATTTTCACGCATTAAGAAATTTGCTTAAACCGGAGATTCTGACAAATATTCCATTATCTGTAAATGATATTTTGTCTAACTTCTATGAAATTCTTCTGACCGGTGCTTTAACTCAGCAGGCACGGGATGAGTATATTTCGAAATTAAGAAATTAACTATAATAAATAAATTTACGAGTAAAACAAAACATGATTCAAAATATTTTTGATAAATTCAAAATCATAATTCTGGTTATTTCAGTTTTGATTTTGAATAACTTTGATGCAGAATCTCAGGTCAAAATATTGACATTGGATGATGCTATAAAGACAGCACTTCAGAATAATTCTGATACAAGAATTGCACTCCTTGAAGTAAAGAAAGCCCAATCTGCAGTGAATGAAGCATTCGGCTATGCCTTACCTTCAGTTGATTTTTCAGCAAGTTACACTCACTTACTTGAGAAACCGAGAATGCCATTTCCGGATTTTGAAGCATTGCTTAATAACTCAACATATTCAGTTCTTGAAGCAGAAAACCTTATTCCAAAAGACCCAAATCATTTTCTTCCAATGAGAAATGTACTTCAGGCATTTGCACTTTCTAACAATTACGAAGCAAAACTTGAAGTTACTCAGATTTTATTCAATTCCGCAGTATTTACAGGAATTGGAGCATCAGGCAAGTATTTGCAGACATCTCAGGAAATGCTGAACAGCAAAGTTTCTAAGACAGTCCTTCAAGTTAAGCAAGCATTTTACGGAATAGTACTTGCAAAAGAAGTTGTTGATTTAATGAATGTCAGTCTTGACAATTTCCAAAAGCACTATAAAAATGTGAAAGCAATGTACGACCAAGGTATAGCAGCTGAATACAACGTTCTTCAGGCGGAAGTACAGGTCGAAAATTTTAAACCTTCTTTACTTGAGGCTGAAAATGCTTTAAAAAATTCCAAGGAAGGACTTAAGCTGATTCTGAAACTTGATAAAGATACTGAAATTGATGTTGATGGTAGTTTGGTGTACAATGAAATTGCAGTTGCTCAGGCAAACGATTTAATCAAAATTGCAAATGAACGTAATAATGATATTCGTACACTTGAATCAAAAATCGAAGTTGACGAAGCTTTCATTGATCTCGACAGGTCTGACTGGTGGCCCTCGCTTGCTGCTTTTGGTAATTACTCGTTAAATGGCATGGCTGATGATTTTAATTTTTTGAATTATCGCCAATCAATGGTAGGCGTCGCCTTGCAAATGAATCTTTTCAACGGTAACAGAACAAAAAACAAGGTTCAGCAAGCTACAATTGAACGTATCAAAACTGAGGAACAGTTATCCCAACTTCGTGATTTTGTAACTTTACAAATTAAAACTAAATTAAACGAATTGGACAGAGTTAAGCAAAACCTGATCTCTGCTGACCGCAATGTCGAACTTGCTGAAAAAACGGCGAAAATTGCCTCAATTGGTTATACAAACGGTACCAGAACTCAGCTCGAAGTCTTAACAGCTGAAACTCAACTCAGACAAGCAAAGACAAACCGCTTGCAGTCGGTTTATGCTTATATCGTTACACTGAATGAAATTGATGACCTGATTGGTAATATTAAAGATGATTACATCCAAATGGTGATGAGAAATGAAATTAACAAATAATATATATAAATGGAGCATTTCAATGAATTATTTTAAATTCCTTAGAAGTGGAATCTTCCTTTTACTTCTTGGAACTATTAGTTTTACATTTACTTCATGTATGAAGGAAAAGGTCGAACCACCGAAAAGTATGGAACAAATTAAATCGGAAGAAGGTATTCCTGTAACGGTTATAGAAGTGAAGACCAGTGGTTTTTCAAAAGAACTGTCATACTTTGCACAATTAGTACCGATTAAAGAAACTGTTGAAATATCAAAAGTTTCGGACAAAATTATTAAGTTGAATGTATCAGTTGGTGACTACGTCAAAGAAGGACAAATTGTAATGGAATTCCCTTCAAATAATCCTGCTTTGCAATATGATCAAGCTAAAGCCGCACTTGATAATGCTGAAATCACAGTAAAAAGGATGAAGGAGTTACTTGATGCCGGAGAAATATCCCAGCAAATGTACGACAATACGAATACTCAGTATATAGTTTCTAAAAGAAATTTCGAACAGCTTAATCAGGTAATCAATGTCAAAGCTCCTGCTTCAGGTATGATTATTAATTTACCTTACCGAGCAGGTGATGTCCCTGAATTAGGAAAAGTACTTTTTTCAGTTGCCAATACCGGAAAAATGATAGCAAAACTGAATGTATCAGACAAAGAAATAGGTTTTATTAAAAAAGGCATGGAAGCAGATGTTAGATGGAATGGCAGTATTTTCAAAGGAAGAGTTTCGATGATTGGACTTGAAATGTCTCCAATGACACGCTCTTTTCCTGTTGAAATTGAGTTAAATAATCCAAAAAATGAGCTAAAAAGCGGACTGAGTGTTGATGTTAGAATCAAAATTTCTGATGAATCAGAGATTATAGCAATTGATAGAAAATATATTATTGATGATAATGATAAAAAGTTTGTGTTTGTCTCCGATAATGGAAAATCTGTAAAAAAAGAAGTTACAACAGGAAAAGAAAGCGGAGTAATGGTTGAAATTACAGGGGGTCTGAATGTTGGAGAAAGTCTGATTTCATGCTGCACTACATTCCTCGAAGATGGCACAAAGATTAAAGTAGAATCCAAAGGAAGTAAATAAATGATACTTGCAAAAATATCTATAGAAAGACCTATTATGACTACAATGGTTATTCTGGTCTTCTTGATATTCGGATATATTTCCTTCACAAGTTTGAATATGAATCAGGTGCCGGAAGTTAATATTCCTTTTGTGACGATTCAGACTGTCTACCCTGGTGCCGGTCCTAAGGAAATTGAAACACAGATAAGCAAGAAGATTGAAGATGCAGTAGCCACTGTCAGCCAGATTAAAAGACTCGAATCATACTCACTTGACGGCGTTTCACTTGTGATGATTGAATTCGATTTAAAGAAAAATATTGATATTGCTAATCAGGAAGTTAAAGATAAAGTCGAAGAGATCATCAATTATTTACCTAATGATGCTGACAGACCTATTATTCAGAAAGTTGACCTTCAATCTTTTCCGATTATAGATATAGTTTTTTCGGGAAATTTAAGTCCGAAAGAGCTCTATGACGTTGCCAACCGTACTCTAAAAGACAGATTTTCTCAAATTGCCGGTGTAGCAAGAGTAAATCTTATCGGTGGTGAGGAGCGGGAAATAAAAATAACTTTTGATGACAGAACAGTGTTCGAAAATATTATCTCGCTACCTCAAATGCTTGGAATTTTGGGTGCTCAGAATTTTGACATTCCGGGCGGATATTTCAATATTGAAGGAACTGAATATACCGTCCGTATGAAAGGTGAATTTCAGGACCTTGATGAAATTGGTGAGATGGAAGTGCCAACAGCATTCGGAAAGAAAAAATTAAACCAGATTGCTTCTATTGATGACGCTTCGAAGACTGTCCGCCAGCGAGCTGTTTATTTTGATAACAAAACCAAACTTCGTGATGAGAATGTAGTTAGACTGAGTATTATCAAAGCATCTGACGGTAATGCAATCAATATTTCAAATGATTTGAAAAAAATCATGCCTGAGCTGAAAGAAATTATTCCTAATGGTACTAAACTTACTATCGTTAATGATGACTCAAGCTTTACTAAATCGAATGTTGATGACACAATGGGCAATATTTATTTGGGTATATTGTTTACATCAATAATTTTGCTTTTATTTCTTCATGATTTAAGGTCAACTTTGATTGTTGCTCTTTCAATGCCAACTTCAATAATTTCAACATTCCTGCTTGTAAAAGCATCAGGATTCTCTCTAAATATGATGTCGCTTATGGGAATATCAGTTTCTGTGGGTGTTTTGGTATCGAATTCAATCGTTGTAATTGAAAATATTTTCAGATACAAAGATTTAGGTAAATCTAGGAAAGAAGCGGCGTATTTAGGAACTAAAGAAGTTGTTGTAGCAGTGTTTGCTGCGACACTTACAAATGTTGTAGTTTTTGTTCCCCTTGCAAATATCAGTTCTATGGTTGGAGAATTCCTCAAAGAACTTGCTCTGACAGCTACTTATGCTACAATATTTTCACTTCTGATGTCATTCACACTTACTCCGATGCTGGCTTCTCTGCTTATACCTGAGAAACCAAAAATTGGCAGATTATCGAAAATATTAATGAGATTTGAAAATTTACAAAAAAGTCTTTACGAAAAAGTATTAAGATTTTTCTTGAAAAATAAATACATACCGATATTTTCACTTGTAGGTGTAGCTGTAATTTTTTATGTTGTGGTTATTGCTGTCTATGGACCAAATCTTGCAGTAGAGTTTATGCCGCAAGGTGATAACGGAAAAATTCGTATTCAGGTGAAATTGCCTGAAGGCGATGACCTGACATCAACTACTCAGCTTATGCGTCAAATTGAACAAAGAGTTAGCAAATATGATGATGTTGAAAATATTCTAACTAATATTGGCAAGTCAACGGATTTAGATATTGGAGCGAATTTATCACTGATGGAAGTTTACTTAAATGAAGCTAAATACCGTGAAACTTCTGTTCAGGATTATGTAACTATGTTCATCAGAGACCTCGCTGACATTCCTAATGCTGACATTAAAGTTGGTGTTGCAGAGAATATGGCTGGTCCGGGCGCACCTATTGAATTCTTCCTGCTTGGTCAGGATTTGAATAAATTAGAATCCATAAAAGATGAAATTATGGATAAAATCAAGAATGTTGAAGGGCTTGTTAATCTTGACAATTCATCAAGTGCCGGTAAACCTGAAATTACGATTACGCCAAAACGTGAAAAAATGGCTGAAGTTGGAATTACTGTCAATGAAATTGCCCTTACACTTCGCGCTGCAATTGAGGGCATTGTTTCAACTCAATTTAAAGAACTTGGTGAAGAATATGATATTTCAGTTACTTTAAACGAAGAATCAACAAATACACCCGAAAAGATTGCTAATATTCCAATAGCCACCCCAATGGGTAGCTTCAGATTGTCACAGCTTTGCGAAGTCGAATTTACCAAAGGGTTTACAATGGTATTGAGAAGAGATAAGTATATCGCAATTAAGTTCACTGCTGATGCTGCACCCGGAGTTCCGACAGGAAATATTATCAATGAAATCACCAAAATTATAGATGGTGAAAATGTCGGAGGGGAAATGCAAGGTGGAATTGATATGCCTGTTGGCTATCGTATTAAATGGGCTGGTACATCAGAAATGCAGATGGAAATGGCTATGGACTTAGGATTTGCATTTATGCTTGCATTTTTGCTGACATATATGCTACTTGCAGCTATGCTGGAGAGCTTCTGGCAACCTGTACTCATTCTGATAACTTTACCACTCGCATTAATTGGTGTTATTCTTCTGATGTATTATACTGATACTAACTTTGGTCTTACTGCAATGATGGGAATGATTATGCTTCTTGGTATTGTGGTTAATAATGCGATTCTCCTGCTGGATTATACTAATCAGCTTGTGCGGGATGAAAAACTTTCTGCTAAGGATGCCCTCATCAAAGCCGGACCAACAAAAATAAAGCCGATTCTTATGTCAACTACTGCGATTATTCTCGGTATGTTACCAATGGCACTCGGTATGGGTGAAACAGGCTCTGAGATGAGAATACCACTCGGTATTGTTTCTATTGGCGGATTGCTTATGTCAACAGTGCTGACCTTAATAATTGTACCGTCTGCTTATTACGTCAATGATGGTGTTTTTAGGTTCTTTGGTAGATTATTCAGAAGAAAACCTAAATCCGTATAAGTTTTTAGTTGTTAATTTTTTAAGGGATTTTGCTGATTTAGTAAAATCCCTTTTTTGTTGTCATTATTTACTCTTTTACATTAAAATTTCAAATTTATTTGTTGTTTAAATTGATTACATTGACTCCACATACGAGTTATAGTCAATTCTCTTGGTTAATCCGCTATAAGGTTAAATTCACCATAAACTACTACTTTCAGTGCAAAATCTATGTCATTGCTGTCAATTGCGGATTTAATAATTCTTTCGCAATCCTCAAGGTTTATTTGCCTGTTAGATTTCACAGTTTCGCGAAATTCTGCCTGCTGAATATTCATTTCATCAGTATCAACCATTCTGTTGCAGTAATCCTCAATTTCTTCCATTCTTGGCAATCTGTCAGTGTGTGCAAGAACTGCAATATCATTTGCTGATAATATTCTTGAATTCCGGATATATTCCGGCAGTCCATTGTATCCTATTGCATTATCATGCGATGGTTTGGGCAGTTCATACATTGAATTTTTATCGGCAATGGTGTACCAATTCCCGCCGTTTCGAGCAGTGTGCCGGATTTTGAACGGGTCTATCTTGTCTTCAGTGATAATACTTTCATCTACATGAAACAGCAATACTTCACAAATTGCAAGATTGCCTGAGCCATGTTTACCGCCAAGTTCAACCATTTGCAATAATTTACATTCCATAGCAAAAGGAGATTCTTTCACTCTGAATGGTTTTACAATTTGAGATTCGACCGGAGTAAAGCCAGCCATAAAAAACTCATCCACTTCAGGCGGGAATTCACTTGATGCAAGGTTCATCTGCTGGACAATGTCCATAGTTACGGAATGTATTACACACTCACCTGTTTCAATGAGATTATTATAAGTATCCTTGAGCGTGTTATCTCTCCCGCGCCTTGAAGGAGAAAATGCCACCACCGGTGGATTTGAACCAAAAGCACCAAAAAATGAGAAAGGCGACAAATTCTTTATACCATCTTTGCTGATTGTAGAAACAAAAGCTATAGGACGCGGTGCAACACCACCGGTAAGCCATTTCTGGACTTCACTTTGCTTAATTTCATTAGGATTAATAGTTCTAAACATTAAAATGCCTTCTTTTTATCTAAAATTGAAACATTATTAGCGGATAAAACCATTCTGTTTTTCAGAGAGCCGAGCCGCTCAACTCTAAGCTCGATTTCATCTCCGTTATTCAGCCAAACTGGAGTAAAGTCCTCGCCACGTTCTTTTGCTTCTCTTGCCCAAGTGCCGTTAAGCTCTAAGTAGCAACCGGTGCCGACAGTTCCCGAGCCGATTACATCACCGATGTGCAATTCCACACCATAAGAAGCTCGCTCAATTATTTCAGCAAAAGTCCAGGTCATATCCTTTGTATTGCCAAGTGAAACCTGCTTACCATTATGGTACGCAGTCATTTCGAGGTCGTACAAGTTGCCGAATGGAGTCTCAATTTTGCGGTCTTCAAGTTCATCGGGAGTTATCATAAATGGTCCTAAAGTAGTAGCAAAATCCTTACCTTTTGCAGGACCGAGATTAAGAAGCATTTCTTCCATTTGCAGGCGGCGTGCCGATAAATCATTCATAATCGTAAATCCTGCAATATGTGAATCTGCATCCTGAGAGCTGATATTCTTACCACTCTTTCCAATTATGACAGCCCATTCAAGCTCAAAATCAAGTTTGTGAAGGTGGTCATTTTCAACAATTACATCACCCTCGCCAAAAACAGCATTATGATTTGTAAAATAAAATATAGGATAAGAGTCAAATTCCGGTATCATATCCACACCGCGGTTACGGCGGGCTGCTGCTACGTGCTGGCGAAAAGCATAGCCGTCACGCATAGACGGCGGATTAAGAACAGGTGAAGCAAGTTTGAGATATTTTTCCGGAGTAACATTTCCGGATTTTATAATTTTCTTCTCAACTTCGCGTGCAATTTCCATAAACTCCTCGCCACCTTTGAGAAATTCGAGCATTTCTGTTGGCAGTTTATGACCAATTGCAAAAGCTGATTTCTGCAAATCAAATACAGAGCCATCAAGCATAATTCCGAGTGAATGGCTAAGGTCTTTCTTCTGATAAGTAACTAATTTCATAATGATTTAATTTATTTTGTGATTAATAATTTCTTTTGGTTCAATGTAGTTATATATAAACGTATTAGAGGGGTAGGAATTGCTTTTTTGGTGAATTTTACATTTTTCAAAAAAATATTTAAAAATTAGCCCTTTTTTAAAAGAAATTTCAATTATTTTTGAGATTTTTTTCATTTTGATGTGTTATTGTAATTGTTGAGAGTTTTTACTGTTTATAAATTATTTTTGGAAAGTGAGATGAAAAGCGTAATTTTTCTTTTTTGTGTTATATCAACTATTCAGGTTGCTTTAGCTGATTGGCAAGATAAAATTGATTATATTGAAACTAAACTTAATTACACGGTTCAACAAATCAGAAAAGTTGACAATCAAAAATATCAATTTTTAACTTATGATAAAAAAACTTTTCGTATAATTGATTTTGATATCAATAGCGGGAAGGTAACTGATAGTATTACTTTCGACCATAATCTCAACCAAAATATTGTAGCTTCATATTTTGATGAAGAAAGAGTAGTTGTAATTAATAATTATGACAACAATAACCCGATAAAACTTTTAATTTATAGTATTAAAGAAAAGTTAATGACGGACAGTTTAAGTATTATGATGCCAATTGGAGTTAGGTATCTTATTCATACTTTTCACTTTAGTGAAATAGCTTATAATGAAAGAAACAAAACTGTTTATTTTACTTATGGCGCCTTTGCAATAGAAGATTTGGGTAAGATAGCACGGGATTATTGGTTCGGCAATTGGGGTTTTGTGGAATTGTCAAACAATAGAATTATCAAATCAGAAATTATGGACGATGCTTACACTGATTTGGTTCTTACAGATAATTTTATTTACTTTTACAACGATTTAACTGCTGATGTCGGCAAATATGAAATTATTGGGAATCAGTACAAAAAATATGACAATAAAAAACCAAGAAAATTGGAAGAATTTTCACATTACAGAAAAGGCGAATTAACAATTGTAAATTCTAATAAATTAGTTTACGGTATGCAAAGAACTTTTAAAGAAATAGATAATGAGCTAAAGGACATAAGAACTATTGGTATTCTAAATACTGATGTAATATCGTTACATAACTATAACTTCTCCGATAGAGCCGTAATTTTAGGTGATAATAAAACATTTTACTTTGCCAATCTGAATTCATTATCACTTATGGATTCTATACACTTTGATAAAAAATTTGTAATTTTGTCATCAAATTATCTGAACGATGGTAATGACATATTCATTAGTTGTTCTGATTCCACTTTGAAAATTATTAATGTAAGAGATAAATATAGAGTTGATTCCGATTTTATTGCAACAGATACTTTGATATATGTTAATCAGGAAATACAGTTTTTCAAAAAAGTTCCGGAGGACAAAGGTGAATATCTCTGGGATTTAGGTAATGGAATGACATCGAACGACAAGTCTCCAATTGTTTCTTATTCCAAACCGGGTTTTTATACTGTTAAACTGATATATCTATATGATAGTGAGAGATATGAAACCGAGAAGACTAAATATATACGTGTTGTGGAAGAGCACAAACCGAACTTTTCAAGTGATGTAACTCGTGGAGCCACCCCACTTACCGTAAAATTTAGTAATCTTACAAAGGGAGAGGAGTTAACTTACAAGTGGTTTTTTGGAGATGGTACTGTCAGTACAGAAAAAGATCCTGTCCATACTTATGATTCAGTTAGAGCTTATAATGTTAAGCTACAAACAAAGGATTTATTAACTACCAAAATTGAGACAAAATACTTTTATATTAATACTGATTCAATAGAAATTGAACCTGTTAATATCAAGAACTTAACAAAAATCCCCCTCTTGTGTTCAAGGGATATATATTCATCAAGACCACAAAAATCTTATGAATTCAGAAGCGGAGAAGACCATGTAATTCAACTTGTTTATTGCCAAATGTTTAGTGGGGGTACCACTTTTGCGGATAATCACGTGCAAAAGGTATTTTTAAAAGATAATAAAGTCGTTGATATTAAAAATTTTTATAACAATTGGATAGACCTTGATGGAATTTTGCCTCTTGGAAAATATCTATTTGCAAATAATTTTTATCCGGATTCCTGTCTTGACAATATGGGTATTTATAACCAAAGACTATTAATAACCCAATACGATAATAGATTTAACGGGCGTAATTCATATTATTATCCATTTTACGAAGGAAGTATTGTTAGTTCAAAATCACTTGGCAATACATTAAATTCTAAAAATCTGGTTATACATAACTTTAACTTAGAGCCGTTTGATACTAATAAGACAGTGATACAGGTATTCACTAAAAAAGACACGGTAGTTAATGGTGAATACGATATAAGCTTTACGATGATTGAAGATATTACATTTGACGGTAATTTATCTGTTTTTCAACAGCATAACCAAGAATTCTATTCTTCTGTTAAAACTTACTTCGGAATTGATAAAAATGATATTGATTTTTTACTAATGAATCAAAATGGTGAAATCCACAGAACAACAAAAAATCTATCAAAATTTAACTCTCTTTTTATTTTTGATTACAAGAAAATTAATGATGATATGTATGTAGCTGTAGGTATAACAGGTACTGACTTTGATAAAGGTGCTGCATATATTGCCAAATTTAATGGGAACGGGGAATTGGTTTTTGAGCAGGAAATTAGAGATATTAATTATTCATTTATAAAAATTCTGCCACTCAGCTCTTATGAATTCGCTGTATTGAATACCACAAATTCAAAGAACAAAGGATTTTACGTTTTCAATTCCAATATGCAAAGAATTAAAGATTACAGAATTTCCGATACAACCTTCGTTTTATCTGATATTCATAAAACAAGTGATAACAAAATCAAGTTATTGGGAAAAACAAATAAAAATTCAATATTGGACTATTTACTTATTGGTGTTCCAAATAGTTTATTTGCCTATTCTGAGTATGAAGCCGATAAATTGACTGTACTAATGGAGATGGATAACGACATACCTTTAAGCATTATTGAAAAGAATGAGAACAATAGAGTTCAGCATAATATCGTATTTAGTATTGCTCCTAATCCCGCTACAGATTTCATCACCATCCAATTCAGCAACAAAGGGCTTCAGCCCTTTGTAGAGAGTATGAAGGTGCTGATATTTGATATGCTTGGGCTGGAAGTAATGTCTGTAGGGACAGGGCTTGACCTGTCCACCCAAAGAATTGATGTTTCGCATTTGCCGGCTGGTGTGTATTTTATAAGGATTAATTGCAGCAATGGAGCTTGCTCCATTGTTGAAAAATTTGTAAAGATGTGAGTTAGTTATTGTGTTATAATGTTATTGTGCTGAATGTTAAAATGTGTTAGATGTCCTACACTTCGCAAGTGTAGGACATCTTGCATATTTATCAATCCGCGAAATCTTTTAATCCGTTGATGATTCTGAATATAAAAAAATCATCTCTTTACTACAAACTTTGACATCAGTTTTTCGCTTTTTTCAGTAACCACCTGAATTACATAAGCTCCACTCTGAAGACCGGAAGTTGATACAATGACCTTAATTTCATTCTTGCCACTTTCAGTCCAACCGCTTAAATCCTTTAAATATTGACCGCTTGCATCGGTAAGTATTATTTTGTAAAATCTTTTGTCAAGTAAATCAAATTTTATATTTACATAATCCAGAGCTGGATTCGGAAAAACATTTAGATTTGTAATTGCTTGTGATGTCAGATTGCACAGCCCGAGAAGCGATTCTTCCAATTTGATTTCATCACAGGCATCTTCCGGCTGCAATTCGCCTTTGCGAACAGATTCTACCAACTTCATTTCTTTTTCAAGTTGCTTTCGAATATCATCGGGTAATGCAGACAAAAACTCTTCATTCGGATAGTACCATAGTGTTACAAAAGTTGCATTAGGCATGGTATCAAGCTCCTCTTTTGTAAATCCGTAGTATGGAATTTGAACATCTACAGGGATGAGGTAACGGTATTTGACAGAGTTTTTAAGATTTTCTAAATAAATCTTGATTGTATTTAGTTCGTTGTTGATTGTATTTATTTCATCACTATTTTTACTCTTTAGGGATTTCAATGAATCTAACTTTAGAATTAATAACTCAAATTTTGAAGCCAAGTCATAAATTTTCTTAGTTTTCTCATTTCCGTAATATAAAATTGCATCATGATTATTAAATACAGTCCAATTTTTGAACATTACTGGTGATTTCCGGTTTACTTTATCAGAACTGTTTAGTCCATCAATCTTAAAGTATGATTGTGTCAAAACTGCTTTCTTATTTTCTGGGGATGTGTTTAAGTCATCATACAAACTGGATTTATCCAACATACTAATTCGTTGATATACAGGTGCCTCTCCGTACTTCCATAAGATGTTGGTTTTATCGTCAGATATATCAACCTTTTCCCATTCAAAAATAACATTTTTCTTCATGAGTATATTCTTATCAGGAATATCATTCAAGTCAAACTTGTCAGCTCCATATAATTTTAAGAATTTATTGATATACTGTTTATCCAAATATAATTCGTCCTGTGGAATTGAGAAAGTTGTATCAGAAAATACAATATCAAGTTTTTCAAGGATTTCCTTACCCAATAACAACCCTTTTGATTTGATTTTCATCATCTCTGTTGGATTGTTGAATAACTTACGAGTGATATGAGCATACATATTCAACATTCTTACCAAATCCATATTGTTTGATTGAATAATTAATTCATTGTTAAGTTCAGTCAATTTGTCGAAATAATCTGGAACATCAAGAAAGCATATAGATTTAATTCTTTGTAAATCAACTATATTTCTCAAAGAATCTTCCAATTGTTTGGAAACAGTAATAAGATATTTATCCTCTAATATAAGTTGATATTTTCTTTCCATAATATTATGATTACCATCTTTACTGAAAACTGATTTACTTTCAACTCTGAATGTCCACATGAAACTCCAGTTTTCTATATTGAATGTTAATAGTTCCCAGTTTATTTCATCTATACTGAATATTTTATCATTGGATGAATTAACTTTTTTCGTTGTATCGGATGTCATATTGTTATTCGTAAGCTGTTCATTGCTTGGTAAAGTAATATCTTCCCCAATCAAGTTGGATTTCTCGTTATTTGAATGTATTTCCGCTTTAGATTGTGTAAATGTAGATTCTTGCTTTTTCTCTGTCATTTTTTCATCTGCTCCGAAAGGCGATAGCAAATAAATACCCGATAGAATTATAGCGATTAATGATGTGATAGTCATAAATAAATGTCTCCCAAAAAAGTTTAAAAAACGATCAACAAAATTTTGGGCGGTACCGCGTCCAGACCCACTTAGCAGACTTTCTGCTTCGGGAGTATTATAAGGTACATTAGCTAAGTGTACCTCTTTTGCTAAATCTAAATATTTGTCTAATTTATCTTTCATATTAATTATCCAGCAAATTTTTAAGTTTTTCTCTACCGCGAAAAACTAATTTTTTGATGTTTTCTACATTCGTACTCATAATAATAGCCGCTTCAGAATAAGAAAGTCCATTTATAGCTGTCAGAACAATAGCTTCCTTCTGTTTCTTGGAAATTTTGTCAAGGGCAGCATAAAGTTCATTCAATTGTTGCAGATTTTCTGCACCGAAATCCGAATTTGCAATATCATCCGGCTCAAATTTACTGCTGCCGTCAATTCGCTTGTTAAATAAAGTTCGTCTGTAAATTAGCCGTCTGGCAGTTGTAAAAAGGTAACTCAAAAATGCAGTATTATCATTAATATTGTCAAAATTTTCATAAGCCCGCAGAGTAGTTTCAGACATAATGTCTTTAGCATCAAAACGATTATTGATGAAAGACAGTATGAATTTCCAGAGCCGTTCACGACACGGCTCATATATTTCCAAAAATCTATCCTGCTTATTCAAATTTTTTCTTATTAAATTTCGTACTCATTAGGAAGAGCAAATAAACACAAAAAAGTGGACATATCAATTTAATATTTGTTATAACTCATGTAATAATATTACTTATTTACTCAATATACAAATCTATATTTAGTATCTGACAAAAAAGTACAATTATAAAGTTTTGTCACATTTGTAGCCCTTCGACAAGCTCAGGATAAACTATGTCGAAATGTGTACATATTGCTTGATATTTAGCGAT
Source organism: Ignavibacteriota bacterium (assembly GCA_019637995.1). Taxonomy (NCBI): domain Bacteria; kingdom Pseudomonadati; phylum Ignavibacteriota; species Ignavibacteriota bacterium. The sequence goes on along the minus strand of JAHBUQ010000001.1, from coordinate 332,221 downwards.
ATATAACACTTCGACTTCGCTCAGTGTGACATTTAACTTTATTATTTTGCAACTGAATACTTTTCTGCCAAACACTAGTTATCATAAATTAATCACTAATTGATATATCCCGAAACACAATCCCGCAAAATCCAGCCCATAATCCACAAGCTGTTATTAGTTCAAAAAACGTTGCTTTAAACCAATTGTTCATTGAAAATCAACAAATCGAATAATAATTGACAATAATTACTTGATTGCAATGTCTAAACTCAAGTAAATTATTAAATTTAAAAATCAGGTGTTTCAATGGCAAAAGGTAAAGAGTCTAAACCGGAATTAAAGAAAAAAGCGACTAAGACTTTGATAGAAAAAAGAAAGGAAAAGCAGGAAAAAAAAGCTAATAAGTAGTATTTGATAACGTACATTATTAAGGCTTTGTAAAACTTTTTTAAATTTGAGTTTTTACATATAAAAAACCTCTATAATTATGGAATTACAGAGGTTTTTTTAAAAAATAATCCATATCACATTAAAATTTGCTTATTTCTAAATCAATTTCAGCAATTCTTGCTTTGCTTTGGTCAATAGATTCTTGTTTTTCTTTAATTCTTGTCTGAATATTTTCAATTTTAGTATTGATTTCACTGATTAAAAACTCATCTATACCTTCTTCTTTGAGCTTGTCTTTTTGAATTTCAAGCGATTCGATATCTTTAGAAAGTACATCCTCAAGTCTTGATATTTTTTCTTCAAGATTTGCTTTTATTTCATGCAGTTTATGTGATTTATCTTCTTTCCTCTGGTCATAGTAGTCATTCTTCTTTTTGTCGAAATTAGCAAACGCTTCACGAATTTTACCAAAAAGCTCATTTCTTTGGTCTTTTTTCAATCTCGCAATCCTGACTTCACCCTGAATAGTGATAAGTGTTTCACGAATAATATTAAATTCGCTCGAATCTTCAACCAGATTCATTCCTTCAGCGACTTTCAGGTTTAATCTGTCGAAATTTTCATTACACTCAGATTCATATTCAATTCTTTCAGAAGATTGCTTTTCGTTCAACTCTTCAAAAACAGCCCTGATATCTGAAAATAGCTGGTCTCTTTGGTCACGTCTGAGTTTGAGGGCTTTGATTTGATTTTGAGCATTAATAAGTTGCTCTCTCGAAATAGAATATTCTTCAGAAGTTTTGGCAAAATTTATAGCATCATCAACAACTTTTCTTACTTTATCATAATTCTCAGTTGTAGCCTTATTGAATTCTGACCTTTCGGCTTCCTGTCTTTGATTAACAGAATCAAAAGCATCGCGTATAGTTTGATATAGTTCATCGCGTTGCTCTCTTTTTAGCTTAAGACCTTTAATGTGACCTTGAACATTAATAAGTACTTTTCTAGCTTCAGCAAAATTTTCGGATTTCGTGGCAACATCAATAGCAGCGTCAATTTTTCCTTTCAGATTGTGATAATTTTCGATACATTCCATTTCATAATTTTCACGATCTTCGTTTTGCTTTTTGCTAACATTATCAAAAGCAGAATTGATAAGTCGGTAAAGTTCGTCGCGATGTGATCTTTTTAGTCTAATGCTTTTAAATGAATTCTGTGCGGCAAGCAAAAGTTCTCTTGACTTTTTAAAATCACTGCTTGTTTCTGAAAAATCGCAAGCTTCGTTAACCTGACCAATTACTGAATCAAAATTTTCCTGAGATTCTTTATCGAGTTTATCCTGCTCTTCGGTCTGACGCTGATTAACAGACTCAAGAGTAGCTCTTATTGATTCATTAAGATTATTATTGTCATCTTCTTTGAGAAACAGACCCTTAATCTTATCGCGAACATCCATGAGTTGTTTGCGAATCTCCTTCCAATCCATACTTTCACTTGCAAAGGCTACTGCTTTATCAAGTTCACTTTTAATATTATCATAAGCTGTTCTGTATTCATCATCATTGTTGTATTGTACCAGAACATCACCTTTCCGGGGCTCATCATCAGCTCCCGCTACAAAATTTAATTCTTCACTCACATCCATACCTATTCTTAGTTAATCAAAGCACATATAAATTATTCAATACTATTGGTAACAGAATTACTTGAATTCTCATTACCATCGAAGTTCGTAGATTTGATAGCAAGCATAGCCTGACGGCTTATTGGAGGTAATTCGTCGCCTTTGACAAGCAAATCAAGTTCCTCGCCATCAAGAATTTCTCTTTCGAGTAAAATTTTTGATATTCTGTGTAAAATATCAATATTCTCTGCAAGTAGGTCTTCAGCTCTGTCCTGAGCTTTAGTAAGTATTCGTCTGACTTCTGAGTCAATAATCTGAGCGGTTTCCTCACTATGGTCTCTTGTTTTTGAAAAATCACGTCCAAGGAAAACTTCCTCGTTATCATGATTGAACGTAACCGGACCAATAACATCGCTCATACCCCATTCACAAACCATTTTTCGGGCAATCTGAGATGCTCTCATCAGGTCATTTGATGCACCTGTCGAAAGCACTCTGAAAACTAATCTTTCTGCTGCACGTCCAGCCATAAGAACAACGAGCTGGTCTTCAAAATACTCTTTTGATTTAGAGTGGAATTCTTCATTTGGCAAATGCCAGGTAAGCCCCAAAGCCCTTCCACGAGGAATTATCGTTACCTTGTGAACAGCGTCGGAATGTAGAAGAAATTTACCGGCTAAGGCATGTCCCATCTCGTGATAAGCTGTCATTTCTTTTTCTCGGTCGGAAATTACCATACTCTTACGCTCAACACCCATTAAAACTTTATCTTTCGCATTTTCAAAATCATACATCGTTACTTTATCGCTGTCACGTCTTGCTGCAAGAAGTGCCGCTTCATTTACAATATTGGCAATATCTGCACCAGATAGTCCGGGTGTACCCTTTGCCAAAGTGAGAATATCAACATCACTACCAAGTGGAATTTTGTTTGTATGAACCTTGAAAATACCTTCTCTGCCCTTTACATCAGGGCGGTCAACAACTACCTGGCGGTCAAATCTTCCCGGTCTGAGAAGTGCAGGGTCGAGAACATCCGGACGGTTAGTTGCTGCTATTATAATTACACCACTATTCTGTTCAAAACCATCCATCTCAACCAATAGCTGATTAAGTGTCTGCTCACGTTCATCGTGACCTCCGCCGAGACCGGCGCCGCGATGACGTCCGACAGCATCAATCTCATCAATAAATACGATACATGGTGAACTTTTCTTAGCTTGTTCGAATAAATCTCTTACACGACTTGCACCAACTCCGACAAACATCTCTACGAAATCAGCGCCTGATATAGAGAAGAAAGGAACATTCGCTTCGCCTGCAACTGCACGTGCAAGCAGGGTTTTGCCTGTACCTGGAGGACCTAAAAGTAATACTCCGCGTGGAATTTTGCCGCCAAGTCTCTGGAATTTTGCAGGCTCTCTAAGGAATTCAATAACTTCCTGAAGTTCATACTTTGCTTCATCAGCACCTGCAACATTTTCAAATGTTACTTTGGGCGCACCTTCATTCAGCAGTTTAGCACGGGATTTTCCAAATGAAAATATTCCTTTTGAGCCTCCACCCTGCATCCGACGCATGAAAAAGATATAAAGTCCAATGAGAAGAATCCACGGGAGCATAGGGAGAATATAATTCCAAAATGCTCCGTCTCCTTCTTCGTAAGACCAAGCTATTCCTTTTTCAGCCCATAATTGTTCTGTTTCGCTATCAAGTACACCAAGTTTAGCCGAGAATCTTGTTACTGCCCTTTCGCGTCCTTCAGCCATTATGTTAACAGGTTGTTTAAGTACACCTCGGAATTCATATTTATTGTATTGACTTTTGACTACAACTGCTTCCGATATAAGGTCTTCCTGCAAAAAACGCTGGTATTCTGTGAATGTTACGGGCCATTCCTGCTTTTGATTTCCCTGCATAAATACATATACAATGAATATACCTGCAGCCAGGACAAACCAAAGCATCATATTTCTCATAAAATTTGCAGGAGGCATTTTGCCGTCACCAAATTTTCTGAATTCATCAAAAGGGTCTTTTTTATTTTTATTTGAATTATCGCCGTTATTTTGCGATTCTGCCATTAAAATTCTCCAAAAGGAAATAATTTGTTTGATAATATATTGCTATGACGTAATAAAATACTCATAATTTTTCAAAAAACAAAAAAATATTTGTTTTCATACTACATCACTATGATTAATAAATTTATTAATACATTTTTACAATTGATAAAGAATAATTAATTGAATTTATCGTTGATATATATATTCAACAAATTAAATTATGTATGAAACAATTTATTGTTCTGTTATTATTTTTTATTTATTTTCAGGTCTATTCGCAGGATAAATCTGTATCCATGCTTGAGGAAACAGGATTATGGAATGGTCTGTATCTTAAAGTAAAACTAAGCGATAAAATTGGTTATTACGGTGAGCATCATTATCGCACAAGAAACAGTCAAGATGATTTATATAATTTCATCAGTATAACCAGACAAGTTTACAACAGAGCCGGGATAAATATATTTTTTAATCCATATTTCGAAGCCGTTATTGGTCCGACTTTGGTCTTCAATTTTAACCCTCAACCGGGTAATTCGGATTTTGAGAATATTACATTGGAGCCAAGGATTTGGCATCAATGGCTTTTTAAAATGCCTGAAATGTCAAATATTTCTTTATATCATCAGTTTAGATTTGAGCATCGTTGGAGAAGAAGTAATCTAAAAGGATCGGATATGAATTATACAGATAGGTATCGCTATAAAGTATTTGCTTATATCCCATTGAATAAATCCAAAATGGAAGAAAAAAGTCTTTACTTTTCACCGAGTGCTGAGATTTTCTTTCAATCAGGAGAGTCAATCGTAAACAACCACTTCGAAGATTTTCGTATTTACAATGGATTTGGATATATTTACAATGAAAGAATTACTTTCTTTGCAGGTCACATGTGGACAATAGGACAAAAAAGTTCAGGATTTGAATATTCCGAAAGCCATATTTTCCGCCTGAATGTATTTATTGGATTGGATGCCAGGAACATAGAGGACAGACTTCCTAATATTAATATTGGTTATTAAATTAAAGTAATTAGTATGAAAAGTTTTAAATTAATATATATTTTTATTGCCATAATTGTAATTTTGGGATTGATTTTGACAATCCTTTATTTCAAGGCTAAGAACGAAATTAGCATTATCACTAAAGAAAAAAATGATATCTATGCTGAATTGTTATTATTTCAGCAAGCTAATCAAAGCTTATTTGATGATGATTTTAACTCATCAGATGATTTTTTCTCCAAATTGAGCGTACTGAACTCAAAAAACAACGACTTATATAATAAAAGTAAAACTTTTATTGATAAGATTGATTATAAAAATATTCTATTAGATTCTCTGCAGTTAATTGAGCAGATAAACAAAAGAACAATTCAAAAAAATCAATTTGCAATCAAAGATTTAAACAACTCATTGAATTTAATTTCAAAGGAATTATCCATAAGAAATCGAATAGAGGATTCACTGAGAAATTATTCCAAATTTTCACATAGAAATATTCAACTTTTGAATAGCGAAATCAAAAGCTTAAACGATTCGCTTAAGATGCTTAAAAAATCTATTGGCAGGCTTGAATTTATAAATCATGACAGTATAATGGTTCGTTATTTTGGAAATATATCAGATTCAGCTGCAAATGGATTCGGAGTTGGGATTTTTGGAAAAAAAGCGATTTATGAGGGTTTTTGGAAAGATAATCTCAAGCATGGTGAAGGAATTTATACTTGGGCTAATGGTGATATATACAAAGGTGAATACTTGAATGGTAAACGCTCGGGGTTTGGGGTATATTACTTCTCTTCAGGAGAAAGGTATGAAGGAAATTGGGATAAAGACTTAAGAAACGGCAAAGGTAAGATTTATGATAAAAACAATATAATTGTTTTAGAAGGGATTTGGGAAAATGATAGAATCTCAAAACCTAAGAATTCAATGACAAATTAAAATATAAATTAAATTAAATCGTTTATGATGCTTATTTAATTGTTTATAAAATAAAGGAATTAAGCTAATGTCAAGTTTCAATTTAATTGGTCTCGATAATACAAAAGCAGCTGAACTTGCAAGTAAACTTAACAAATTACTTGCCAATTATCAGATTTTTTATTCAAATCTTCGCGGTTATCACTGGAATATCAAAGGAGAGAAATTCTTCGAGCTTCATCTTAAATTTGAAGAGCTTTATAATGACGCATTTCTCAAAATTGACGAGATAGCTGAAAGAATCCTAACCCTTGGCTTTACTCCATTACATACTTACACAGATTACATTGCTGAATCAGAAATCAAAACTGCAAAAGATGTAACAGAAGGAAAAATTGCTGTAAAGAGTATTCTTAACAGCTTCTCAATTTTAATCAGAATGGAAAGAGATATCCTTAATTTGTCTTCTGATACCGGTGATGAAGGTACTAATGCTCTTATGAGTGATTACATACGCGAGCAAGAAAAATCTGTATGGATGTATAGTGCCTTTTTGGGATAAAATTAGTTTTTCTTAATTTGGGGCTGTCTTTATAAGGACAGCTCCTTTTTTTATGAGAATCGGACAAAAATGAACAGAATTACCACTAAGACATCTGATTCGCCCCTTGCTGACAGAATGCGACCAAAAAATCTTAACGAGTTCTTCGGTCAGGAACATCTTACAGGAGAGGGTATGCCGCTATATTCATTTTTTGAAAATGGCGATTTCCCATCTATGATATTCTGGGGTCCTCCCGGCTCGGGAAAAACAACACTTGCATATCTTATCTCAAATGTTGGCAAATTTGAGTTTATCCGAATTTCTGCGATTGAATCAGGGGTCAAAGAAATCAGGGAAATTCTAGGCAAAGCGGAATCAAGCAAAAAGGATGGCAACAAAACAGTACTTTTCATAGATGAAATACACAGATTTAATAAGTCACAACAAGATGCCCTGCTTCATGCAGTCGAACGAGGTGTAATCACTCTTATAGGTGCAACAACAGAGAACCCGTCATTCGAAGTAAACCCTGCCTTAATCTCGCGCTGTCGCGTCTATCACTTAAACGAGCTAAATGAAGATGATATAAGAAATATTATAAATCATGCAATTAATGAAGATATTTTATTAAAACAATATCAGATTATTATTGAAGATTACAGCGTGATTTTTGCTATTTCAGGTGGTGATGCAAGAGCGGCATTAAATTTGGTTGAAAATATTATCAAGCAATCAAATCCGGAAAAAACAGAAAATAAAATTGTAATCAATAAAAATTTACTTGAAAAAGCAGCTATGAGGCGTGTTCCGGGTTATGATAAAACAGGCGAGGCACATTATGACACAATTTCAGCGTTCATTAAATCAATGCGTGGCTCAGACCCTGATGCTGCAATCTATTGGCTTGCTAAGATGCTTGAATCAGGCGAAGACCCGAAATTCATTGCCCGCAGAATGGTCATTTTTGCCAGTGAGGATATTGGGAATGCAGACCCGGGAGCATTGAACCTGGCTGTGTCTGTTTTTCAGGCAGTGCATATTATCGGTATGCCTGAATGCAGAATTAATTTAGCTCAAGGTGTGACATATTTAGCCTCTGCACCAAAATCAAATGCTTCCTACTTAGCCATTGATTCAGCTCTCAGCGATATTCGTAAGGGTTCTGATACAACTGTTCCACTTCACTTACGAAACGCACCTACCAAGCTGATGAAAAAGGAAGGTTATGGCAAAGACTATAAATATCCTCACGACTATCCGAATCATTTTGTCAAAGAGCAGTACATGCCTGAAAATCACAATAAGCAATACTACAACCCAACTGACCAAGGGATTGAAGCGAAAATCAAAGTACGCCTTACTAATTTATGGCTGAAAGATTAATTTTTTTTTTATAATTCCACTAATCTAATATAAACTTAAATCTTTTGAAGTACAATGATTCTGTCTTCTAGTTTGTCTATTCTCAAATTATATTTTTTGGCAATAAAATGTATGGTTTTCTTAGTATATATAAACACATGTGTCGGATCATTTCTGTAAAACCAAGTTTTGAAATCAGATGACATATCAAAAAGAAGTGTCATAATAATCAAATATCCATCAGGTTTAAGCAAATTCAGCAACTTTTCGATTTCATAAGCCGGTTGATGAAAATGCTCAAAGACTTCACAACTGAAAATATAATCATATTTATGATTCAAATAATCATCATTCGAAAAAAAAAACGGGTCATAGAGTATAACTTTATAACCAGCATCCCCAAGCATTTTTGATATTACAGGTCCTGTTCCACATCCATAATCAAGCCCCAAATGAGTAGAGTTGAATTTTTCTAAAACAGTATTAGTTACAGGAGATGTAAAATTCCGGTATCCGAAATCGTTTACGTCGTTATTGTGCAGCTTGTAATAAGCAACTTCTTCCTCTTGATTCAAGTAGTACTTACTTTCCTTTACGAAAGAGTCACATAAGATGCATTGATAATAAAATTCATCAATTAAATTTGAAAGTCTGTCTTTACAGAGTGGGCAAATCATGACATATCATATATTTGTTAAAAAATCATGAAAATTCTCATAAATTCAGGCAATATCCAGTACATTTAAGCCATCAAATCTATATTTTCGATTTGATTTTTCACAAAAAGCAAAACCTGAATCATCGAATTTCAGCTTAGTGCCGGCTTCACTCACCCATCCGACTATTTTTCCGGGAACACCTACTATCATTGCATAGTCAGGTACATCTTTTGTTACTACCGAACCTGCAGCAATAAAAGAATGCTTACCGATAGTATTCCCGCAAATAATTGTGGCATTAGCACCAATTGAAGCACCTTCACGGATAAGGGTTCGATGATAAAACTCAGAACCAACCTGGGGATATTTACATCTTGGGTCAATTACATTTGTAAATACCATTGAAGGACCACAAAACACATAATCTTCAAGCTCAACACCTTCATAAATTGAGACATTATTCTGAATCTTGCAGAAATTTCCAATTTTTACATTATTGCCAACATTTACATTCTGCCCCAAAACACACTTTATACCAATTATGGCATTTGATTGAACATGACTGAAATGCCATATTTTTGTTCCCTCACCTATTTCACATCCGTCATCTACATAGCTTGACTCGTGCACGAAATAACTCATAGAATTTCCTAAAATTAAAAATATATCAACAACTGATATAAAATAATATTGCAAATATTATTAAATTAATTATTAACAGAGAGCCTCAACTTCATTGAGAATTCTATTGATTTTAGATTCTTTTATACCTACTTCCAAAAGAGTATTTGGATTTTGTTGTATTTGGTGACATACTACAATTCCGTTTTTCAGAAGTGCTTTAAGATAGAATTTCTCTATAGAATTCAGCACAGTAACTGGAAAATAACTGTTCTTTTCTATCATTGCCTTAAGGCTGTGAGTAGTCGGATAATCCCATCCCATTAAATGCAAACCTGAGCATTTGCCAAATTCTTCAGCATCACTGGTGAATCTCGTATTTGTAATAATCCATCCATAGAATTCTGTATCTTTATATTCCGGAAGTGCTTTACGTTTTTTAATTATATCATCAACCCTTGAGCGAATATAAAGCGGCACCTGAACATTTGCAAATTTGCCTTGAGTATTATAGAATTTACATTCAATCAAATTTTGCTTATTACCACTTGTTGCTACAACATCTACTTCATGACTAATGCACTGCCCCTGGACCATTACACCAACCTGAACTTCAAATCCCTGATATTTCAAAAGCTGACCTATAAAATGCTCAAATGGATATCCTGAAGGACCTAATTCCATCAGTCCTTTTTTAAGGCTGTAACGTGCTGCAGTCGAGAGTTTCTTTTTTTTAAGTGCGTTAAAAGCCCGCTTATAAATTTCTCTTGTGGTTGCACCATTAAAAATCCAATCTGTGATTTCCTGCAATACCTGCGAGACGGTGAAATCATCAGCACCGGAGCGTTTTAGTGAATTTTCCAGTTTAGAAATATCAAAATGTTCCTTCTCCCCACTCGCTTTAACTATTAAATGATTCGAACTCATATTATTTATTTTTCAATATATATAAAAAGTTGCTACAAAAGTAAACTATTAAATCATGATAGTCAAATAACTTTTGTAACAACTTAAAATTATCGGATTATTTTTTTTTAAAAATTAATCTTTCTTATTTTTTCTCCACTTTACTTCGTGGTAGCCCGGACGCTCTTTCACTACTCTTTTAAGGAATTCATTGCTGTAACCTGCACTCTTAGGATGTCTTCCACCTGCTTCTTTTACATTATTGATATAACCATCGTTATATTTCATAACCATATCTTCCCAAAGCTGACGCCATCTTACGACTGAAAGTTCAAACTGACTATTAGAATAATCGGTGAGATACTGTACTGCTAAATTTTTATCTTTTTTGTACAGTTCCTGAGCGGCAGACTCAACAGCCGGCTGGAACGCAAAGAATTTATTTTCAAGCTCAGATTGCACAATTTTAATATCTTCATAAGCAAATTTAAACTTATTATAAGCAAGATTTGCTACCAGATTGAATACCCAAAATGCAGAATTTAAGCTGAATTCACTTATTGAATATCCTTGTGATGATGGTGGAGGTGCTAAATTAGCACAATATATCGGAATATAAACGTTTGTGTAATTATCATCTACACCATACCAGAATACTCCACCAATTTCATTCGGAAGCCATGAACGCATCTGTGAAACGAATGAAAATGCAGTCTGCTGGGTGGAAATTGGTCTTTCCCAAGCGTATTGAGTTGTATCACCTTCGACTTTGAAAGTTAGACCTTTCCAGCGAACAGGATTGCCGTAAGGTTCGGCTGCAAGACTTGTTTTGAGGTCAAATTCAGTACCGTCAAAATGGTCGCGGAATAAATCAAAAACATCAGCAACAGTTAATTTTTTATCGGGCTTAATATACAATGGATATGGTTCTGCTCCTTCCACACAACGCCAGTAATCAGCCGATAAATTCATTGATGGTGCTGCATTACGGAATAAACTCCAAACTCTGCCCTCGCAGAATAATAATGATGGAGGGTCAAGCGGGCAGTAAGCATCAACAAATGAGAAATCGCCATCTTTTTTGGGGTCGTAATATCCGTTTGCCTGTGCAAATGAGATTACATCTTTTGAATAAATACAATTTTCAGGGTCATTCAAAGGGAATTTTCTGATACGTGCCTGATTTGCATGTGCTGAAACGTACCCATCAGGAATTTTGACGGCTACCCAAACGGCGCCTTTTTCTTTGCCGCCTTTACCAATCATTTCAAGAACCCATACTTCGTTAGGGTCTGCAATTGAGAACGATTCGCCTGTGGAATAATATCCGTTCTCTTCGACAAGGTCGCCCATTACTTTAATTGCTTCGCGTGCTGTTTTGGCACGTTGAAGAGTGATCCTAATCAAACTGCCGTAATCCATAATGCCGTTTGTGTCCTGAAGTTCTTTCCTGCCTGTAAATGTTGTTTCGCCAATAGAAACCTGATATTCATTTATATTACCAATCACAAGATAGGTTTCAGGTGCTTGCTTGATTTTACCCAAATACTTTTCTGTATCCCAGTCATATACTTCGAGTGAATCGTTTGGTTCCCATTTTTGTGCAGGAATATATACAAGCGGCTCCATAAATCCGCCGGCATCAGCATTGTAAGTAATCATAGTTGAGCCATCAACTGATGCACCCTTCGTAACAAGAAAATTGGTACAAGCGTCAGATGAGTTGATTGTGAACAACAACAGAAATAAACCTATAATAATATTCTTTAATTGAATCATTAAATCACCTAAATAAATAAAAAAATAAAATTGCAATTTTTAATAATGCAATATAAAACTAATATTATTATTATCAATAATTTTGATAAATATTTCTAAATTCGTTTAATGCTAATTTTGAAAAAATGCGATTATGTTCAATTTTTGGAAAGTATTACAAATTTCTCTACCATAGTGTTAATTTAATCATCATACATCCGATGTTTTTGAAACATCGGATGTTTAATATTGATATCTGAATTGCAGATTATTCGAATTGAGGGATTTCACGGATTTATAAAAAAGTAAGGGCAGGTTCCGAACCTGCCCCTACGGTATTTTTAAATCTTCACAAATTTCTCCACAATATTGCCAATACGGATGAAATACACTCCCGCCGGCAGATGCGAAACATCAATTTTTAAATTCCCCTCACCCGTGGGTGGCTGCGAAGCTGACGGGGTGGATATGACTTCCAATCCAAGCATATCGAATATTTGCACTTTATCAACCATAGGGTTAACCCTATGGTTGATTTCAGGGATAGAAATTGTAATAAAATCACTTGCGGGGTTGGGGCTTACTACAATTCCCCTATCCTCACTGCTCTCCCATACACTGGTGGTAGGTGTACCCGTAAATTTCAAATCGGTTGAATCGTTACTTATAAGCCGGACTGTATGCTTTAATGGTGAAAACTTGAAATTATCATGAACTGGAGTGATGTCCCAGGTTTTATAAGATTCTATATTCAGGAATTCAAATTTGCCCGTAGCGTCGGTTTTAGTTATCGTGTCTGCAAGACCTAAACCGTCAGGGGTTAGTACTGAACGGGCAAAGCGGACATCTATATCTGCCATACCTTTGCCGTCCGTATCTACAACATAGCCGCTAATAGTGTGGTATGTGCGTAAATCAGTTGCATTAAAATCGAAACCACTCGTATCGTGGGTAAGCTCTATATCATACTGTAAGGGTGAATATTCAAAGGGTTTGTAGTAAAATTTTGATAAAGGGTTATCATGATATTTGTTCATTGCTTTAACTGTGTATGAACCTTTTTTTAGACGGGTAAATTTATAGTAACCATCAGTATCTGTCATTGTTACACGATAACCAAGAAAAACAGGTATATTGGGCTGACCTTTATCTCCTTCCCAAACTCTACCGCTTATTGTATATATGTCCTCAAGACCAGGCGCTAAATTATCTTCTACCATACGGAATAAATGTCCAAAAAATGTTGCTATAATTGGTACCGTACCGGCATATCGTACCATCATGGTTGCCGGGGTTCTTATTCCTGGTGGGTTTACACTTTCATAAATCCAGGACTCACCACCGTCATAAGTATAAATAATCGTACCGAACTGACCTACTGCTATACCTGTTAAACTGTCTTTAAATGCAATTTGTTGCAAACCAAATGGGTTTCTTAGTGTATCGTTAAATTTTCGGTCATTATACAAATCCAATACCCTTCGCCAGTTCTTGCCTCCGTCCGTGCTTTTATATATCGCATCTCTACAAGAACCTCCTGCAATATCATTACTCCAACCGCAAATGAAAAATAATTTTTCAGTAACCTTGCAAAGATTGCCTGAGTAAAATGAATTCACATCAACCTTATATAATGAATACTCTAAACTATTTATATTGAGTTGCAATATATTTACACCTCCTTTGCCTACCGTTACATATAGAATTGAGTCATTCACCATTACGGGATTTCTATAAGACATAATTTTACCATAAGAAGTATCCAATCTAAATTCCTTAAATGACTCCCATCCGTCTTTAGTAATAAGTATGAAAGTATTTGTTAGTACCCCAACATCTTTATTATACATCGAAACATATTCAATACCTATCCTACTTCTTAAATTTAGATTAATTAACTCAAAATCCTGTCCTGAATTTGTTGATTTTAATATCGTATCAGTATAATTATAAGATAAGAATATACTTGAACTGTCGTGACAGCTCATGTCTGAACTATATAAATTATTCTCAAATTTACTTAATAAATACCAACTATTACCCTGGTCTTCAGATTTATAAATAGCTTGATAATTTGTCCAGTTTTCACCAAATTGTACAGTAACAAAACAGTTATTACTGTCGGGACATTCTAACTTTTTAGGAACTGAATTGACATTCCGTGTCATTTCCCATTTATTCTGAGAATACATGGGAAGAGTAATTAAAATGATTATATATAATAATCTTTTCATTTCAATAAAACTTGTTTATTTAACAATAATTAATTTATCAACACTCTGATATGAACCACCTGATGAATAACGAATCAGATACATACCTGTTTTAAATTCATTTAGATTAAGAATCAGGTCATTAACCTTTACTGACATTGAAATCCTGCTCAAATAACAACTGATAACTCTTTTTAACTTTCAACTCAATAACATTCAACATAGTTACATCTTCACAAACTTCTCAACCTTATTGCCAATACGGATGAAATACACTCCCGTCGGCAGGTGAGATACATCAATTTTCTGTGTGGACAGGTCAAGCCCTATCCCTACAGATAAAACCTCTAATCCAAGCATATCGAATATCTGCACTTTATCAACCATAGGGTTAACCCTATGGTTGATTTCAGGGATAGAAATTGTAATATAATCAGAATATTCAAATAAACAAAATATATTTTACAAATAAGAAACAACCTTTCGTTTAGTAAATCTCAAAATATAGATGTGTTTAAAATTTCAAAAAGAAACAAAAATTCTGATAATTGACTGAAATAAGTTATTTTTGAATTTATATAATTTTACAAAATATCAAAAACTGAATTTGAAAAATGATGATATAAATATTCCATTATGTGTGGATTTGGATGGAACTCTGCTCAAAACCGACCTGCTTTATGAGTCGGTAATATATTTATTAAAGAAAAATTTCTTTTATATTTTTATCTTGCCCTTCTGGCTTGCAAAAGGCAGATATTTCCTGAAATTTAAACTGCTTGAGTTTATAACTCCAAATATTACTTCAATGCCATTTCATCAGGATGTTTTGGATTATGTCATCAATGAAAAATCAAATGGCAGAAGAATTGTATTAGTTACAGCCACTGCTGAGCCATTAGCAATCAAAGCCGCAGAACATTTTGATGTATTTGATGAAGTTATTGCAAGTAAAGACGGTATTAATCTTGTTGGTCAGAATAAAGCTGCCCGCTTGGTTGAACTATTTGGAGAAAAGGGATTTGATTATGCAGGAGATTCATACAAAGATTTATTTGTTTGGGCAAAATCCCGAAATTCAATGGTTGTAAGCGACAATGAAAATCTACTGAACGAGGCTGAAAAAGCATCAAATGTTTCAAAGAAGTTTATATTCAAAAGAGATAAATTCAAAATTTTCATAAAACAAATCAGGGTTCATCAGTGGGTCAAAAATTTGTTGATATTTATGCCGCCATTACTCGCTCATAAAACAGGATTTGATGATTATTTCAATGTTATTTGGGCATTTTTGTCATTTAGTTTTGTAGCCTCGGGAATTTATGTTATCAATGACCTGGCAGATATTGAGTCGGACAGAAACCACGATGGCAAGAAAAATCGTCCTGCCGCATCAGGGAATATCAGCATACTAACTTGTTTAAAAATAATACCTGTAATGATTTTGTCAGGGTATTTAATGTCAATAATGGCTCTTGGAATCAATTTCACTATGATTTTGGTAGCATATACAATAATAACAGTGCTATATTCATTCAGGCTTAAGAAAATTTATCTGCTTGATATTATCATTCTTTCGCTACTTTACACTTCAAGATTGATAGCCGGTGGCGTGGCAACCGGTACTGAGATTTCCCCATGGTTGTTTAGTTTTTCGATGTTCGTCTTCCTGTCGCTGGGTGCTATGAAGCGCTATACGGAGCTAAAAGGCTTAATAGAATCTAATAAGACAAAGACTCGCGGTCGCGATTACTATGTGGAGGATATTCCGCTGATTAGTATGATTGGTATATCAGCCGGAATTGTTTCCACACTCGTTTTCACACTATACATTGATAATCCCGATGTGATTAAGCTCTATAACAGCCCATTTTATCTATATTTGATAACTCCTGTTGTGTTATACTGGATACTCAGAATGTGGTTTATAGCCCATCGCGGTATGATGAATGATGACCCGATAGTCTTTGGATTAAAAGATAAAGCCAGCTATATCGTTGCTGCAATCATATTCCTTATAGCACTGGGAGCTACATTATGATTGACAGTATCGAATCTTTTGGAAGATATCCAAAAGTACATCACAAAAAAAATGACTATTTATTTTGGAGAAATGAGAATCCTGATTTTTCAGATGAAAATTCATTTCTGCCTTTTGGACTTGGAAAAAGTTACGGTGACAGTTGCCTTAATCCCGATAATAATTTGATTAGTATCAATTACTTAAATAAATTCATATCCTTTGATGATAAAAACGGAATTCTTGAAGTAGAATCCGGTGTTACTCTTGAACAATGCATTGCATTTCTGATTCCACGCGGTTGGTTTTTGCCCGTAACTCCGGGCACTAAGCTCATTACTATCGGAGGTGCCATTGCCAACGATGTCCATGGCAAGAATCATCACGTGGCGGGGACTTTTGGCTGTCACATCATAAGTTTTGAGTTACTTCGTTCAGATTTGAGCAGAACATATTGTAGCAGAGAGCAAAATACAGAGTTATTCAATGCTACAATTGGCGGACTTGGGCTGACGGGAATCATTACAAAAGTGAAATTTCAATGCACAAGGTGCAATGGTCCTATGATTGATTCGGAAAATATAAAGTTTCGCTCATTTGAGGAATTTTTTGAAGTAAATGCTGGTTCATCTGATTATGAATTTACGGTTGCGTGGGTCAATACAAATTCTGACGGCAGCGGAATACTTTCACGTGGAAATTTTGCCGATGCGAATTTACAGCCGGAGAAGTATGATTATGTCAGTAAATCTCTGCCATTTCCGGTTGATTATGATTTTATAAATCCTTTGAGTGTTGCCGCATTCAATTTTCTGTATTATACAAAGCAGTTGGAAGACCGGCAGCGGCTGATAATTGATTACAATCCATTTTTCTATCCTTTAGATGCAGTAAATGGCTGGAATAAAGCTTATGGCAAACGCGGATTTCTGCAATATCAGTTTGTTATTCCTTTTGAAAATGGTTTGGAAAATCTGAAATCTATTTTTAAAATAATTACTGCCGGTGGAAACTCTTCATTTCTGACTGTGCTAAAGACATTCGGAGGAATTAAGTCTCCGGGAATGTTATCATTTCCCAAACCCGGAATTACGATGGCAATTGACTTTAAAATGACCGGACAAAAAATATTGGATATATTAGATTTATCGGATAAAATTGTAAGAGATGCAGGTGGAATTCTATACCCTGCTAAAGATGCCAGAATGTCAGGAGAGGATTTCAGATACTTTTATCCACAGTGGAAAGAATTTAAACAATATATTGACCCAAAATTTTCTTCAGGGTTCTGGAGAAGAGTTACAGGAGATTCAAAATGAAAAACGTTTTAATATTTGGAGCTACTTCGGCAATTGCTCAAGAAACCGCAAAGCAATTTGCTGTTTC
The DNA here is from genome assembly GCA_019637995.1 of Ignavibacteriota bacterium. Classification (NCBI taxonomy): domain Bacteria; kingdom Pseudomonadati; phylum Ignavibacteriota; species Ignavibacteriota bacterium. Next base: position 314,765 of record JAHBUQ010000001.1, on the reverse strand, counting down.
AGGGTATAACTTAGCACTCGCAGCAAGAAGTCATACAAAAACTTTAGCCGTTATTGAGGATATTCGAACTAACTATCCACTGGCAAATGCTAAGTTTTATCAGTTTGACGCATTGGAATATGATAAACATTCGGAAATTATTCAAAATGTTGTAAATGATTTTGGTAATATTGATATTGTTATGATTGCTCACGGAACTCTAACAGATAATGTTGATACTCGACAAAATTTCGAATTATTTCATAAGTCATTTGAAAATAATGCAATATCAGTATTTTCAATTTCAGAATTAGTTGCTGAGTATTTTAAGGACCAGAAAAAAGGCTCTCTTGTAGTAATATCGTCAGTTGCCGGTGACAGAGGAAGGCAAAGCAACTATGTTTACGGAGCAGCTAAAGGTGCTGTCTCTATTTATTTGCAAGGACTTAGAAACAGGCTATCAAAAAGCAATGTGAATGTAATTACTGTTAAACCCGGTTTTGTAGATACTCCGATGACGGCACATTTACCTAAAAATTTCCTCTTTGCAAAACCAGCTGATATTGCTAAAGGAATTATTGATGCTATAGACAATCAAAAAAATGTCGTATATCTACCATTTTTCTGGAAATTTATAATGTTGATTATTAAATTAATACCTGAAAGCATTTTCAAAAGGTTAAGCTTATAATATGATAGTTTTTGGTGATGAAAATATCGTTCTTCTTAGAGAAATTTTATCTCCTTACTGCGAGTATCATACGTTTGCAGGCAGGCAACTGAAAAATATTGACTTAATTAATTCTAAATGCGATATACTCTTTACTCGCTCGCAAACATTGATAAACTCTGAACTTCTTGAAAATACTAATATTAAGCTTGTTGCTACAGCAACTTCAGGAATTGACCATGTGGATTTGAAATATATCACACAAAGGAACATTCCATTTTACTCTGCATTAGGAAGTAATTCAAATTCAGTCGCTGAATATGTTGTATTTTCAATCCTTAAATGGGGAATTGAGAATAACATTGACCTTAATGAAGTCACAATTGGAATAGTCGGATATGGTAATATCGGTTCAAAAGTAGCATTTTATTCAGCATTACTTGGTTTGAATATTCTTGTGAATGACCCACCACTGAGTAACTCAGGTTTTCAATTTCCGGATTATACACAGTATATGGAGCTTGATGAATTAATTGCAAAATGTAATATACTGACTAACCACGTACCACTTACTCACGGCTCTAAGTATAATACTTTTAAATTATTTAATTACGATAATTTAAAAAATATTAACAATGATAGTTTAATTATTCATGCATCGCGTGGTGGAATTATTGACGAGGAAGCTTTATTGAAATTGAAAGGCGAAAAGAATATCACACTCGTAATTGACGTGTGGGATAATGAGCCGCTTTTCAACGAAGAATTAGCTGAAAAATCTTACATTGCAACACCACATATTGCAGGACATACACATAACGGCAAACTTAATGGCACTTTAATGATGGTTGATGCATTTGAAAAACATACTTTAACTGATATCGACAAATCATTAATAGTAAATGAATTAAGCAAATCCAATTTGTTAAATATTACAGACTTTATCAAACGATATGATTTGTATAATCACCTTGTATTCACACGTCAAATAATGAGTGACGATATGAAATTCCGAAAATTATTCGGTCAATCTAATAATCATAAGACTATAGGTTTTGACTTTCTAAGAAAGAATTATCCAATTAGATATGAATCACTTAGAGCCGCCATTTAAGAAATCGCAATTCGCAACTTTAAGATAAATTGAATTCGGATTGATATCACCCAAGCGAGTAAAATATTTTGCAGCTTCCTTTTTATCATTTCGTGCGCAGTTTATCTGCCCCAATCTGACTAAAACTCTTTCTAAGATATTATCTGGAAGTCCCTTATCAACAAGCATTGTTTCGAGGAGTTTTTCTGCATCATCGAACTTATTTTCACTTATAATGCACTCAACAATGTAGAAGTCAGATTCATAATATAGCTCGTCCCCATTATCAACAGTATTTTTGATATTTATGAATTTTTGCTTTGCTGATGAAAAATTACCGGCATCAAAATCTTTCAATGCTTCTTCAAATAAATTATTTAAATCATTGGAATAATTAGCTTTACTTGGAACAACATCAGGCATTTTTATGAAAGTGGTGTCCACAAAGCGTGGAGCATAGTTTTCTACAAATTCTGCTTGCTCAACATCTGATTTCGCTTTGTGATTTCTGAATGTAGTATTCCTGACTGATGTGCAGGCACTTACAGTTAAAATTGTAATCAATAAAATTATCAAGTATTTATATCCGGTCATATTATCTCAGGTCAATTAATTCAACATCATCTTTAGGTACGAAATTAAATTGATTATCGGCAATTTTAGGGTTAATCTTTAGATTTGAGATTCTCCAGCTTTCTTCAGCATAATTACGAATAATGCTGATTTGATAAATATCGTGAGTATCTGTATTCATATCAAGTTTAATCATGGTTATATCGTCCTGCTGTTCACTACCTGGAACAAGTTCCAAAGTATGAACTGATTTACCGTAAGTGGTTTGATTTTTATATAATTTAAGTGGAACAAAATTATTAGTGAACTCAAAAAGTATCCTCTCAATTGAAGCAGTTTCACCGTGTGATTCAAAATTACTGATTAACACATTTTTATTTTCAGGAACATAATTCCAAATAGTTTCACCATCGCAATAAATTTTCCTTCCTGAAACAGATAAAACATACTTATTCCCTTTTTTTGCAATGAGTTCACCCTTGATAGCTGAATTCTCATTCAGAACAAAGTTTAAGGATAATGAATTTAAGTTTGAATACTTAGTTTTAATATTTTCAAACAACTTATCCTTATCCATTTGTGAAAACAATGAAATCTTGGCAAATATTACCAAGATTGCGATATTTAATATTAATTTTAACATCAATAAATTTCCTTCTAATTTATTTTTGAATCTAACTTGCCTCTAAGACCAGAGTAACTTGTAAGCTTTGCTTCAACATATCCTATAGGAATCTTCGTAGCAACTTTAACAGGAATTTTCCTCTCGTCATCTGATACCCAAACAAGTATCGTGCCATCAGCTTTGAAAAGACCGCCCTGCACTACAAGCGGTTCAATTACTATACAATTGAACTCCCCTGCATCTACTTTCACAGTTTGTTTTCCTCTGATTTTTACACCAAGAGTATAAGTTGTATCATCTACAAAATTTGGCATAAAAAAAGTAGAATCTTTTGGAAAATTACCAATATCCAAAGTGCGAACATAAAAGAATGCTGAAACTATGTCATGGACATATTCAGGAGTAAAAATTGTTTTTTTATTTGTTTTCGCCGTATTATTTGCCTGGTCGAAATAAGCTTTTGCATCACGTTTGTAGCCACCTTCACGAATCTTCTGTTCAAATTCCCATGGAAAGATGCCATTAACATCAAGTATTGTCCGATATTGGTCACGCACCATATAAAGCCAATCAAGACTTTCGAGAGATTTTACCATAAATCTTACATCATAGCACTTTCTACCATTTCTGTAAACCGGTTCAGGCTGAATATGAAAATGTCCGGTGCCTGCAGTTATAAATTTATAACCGACGCTGTAGTTTAGCTTCTCTCCAAACCCAAAGGCTTCATTAGGTACGTATCTGAATGTTTTTTTGCTGACATCATCCTGTGATTCCAGAGTCATTGTCAAAAGCAAAGTCAAAACGAAAATTACCACGCTTAGAGAAAGAAACAATATTTTTTTACTAATTTCCATATTCATTTACCTGTTTCTTCAAAAATAATTGATTTTTTTCAAATAATTACTTAATTTTACATTTATTTCAAAACAAATTTCAATAACTATTATTTAGACGGAATTAAATTATGAAAGTTGCTGATGCACATTGTGATACATTGACGAAGTATCCCAATAATATTTATAATAGCGGTAATGCACATTGGAATATAGACAAATTCAAATCCTGCGGCGGTGTTTTGCAATATTTTGCAATATTTACACCAGCTCAGTTTGTAGGTGATTCGGCTATGCGATTTGCTGTAAATTCTATTGGAAATTTTCTGCGTAATCCTCAGCAGGAGATAAATTTTTTAGAAAATAAAGATGATTATGATGAAAGTAAAATCAATATTTTGCTTTCAATTGAGGGAGCCGGACCAATAATTAATGATATCAGCAATCTTTATGCATTTTACAAACTCGGAGTCCGTGCGATGGGTTTGACATGGAATCATCGAAATTTCGTAGCAGACGGCATTGATACAGATTACGGGCTGACTCCTTTTGGCATAGAAGTAATCAAAGAAATGGAAAAATTATGCATGATAATTGATGTTTCGCATCTGAACGAAGCCGGTTTTAATGATGTTGTCAAACATACTTCAAAGCCTTTTATAGCATCTCACTCCAATGCAAGGGCTATTTTTGATCATCGCAGAAATCTTCACGATGAGCAAATTCGTGAAATTATCTCCAGAGGCGGATTTGTGGGAATTAATTTTTATTCTGAATTCATAGGCTCAGCTGAAAATGACCTCAAAATTGAATTAATCAGACATATCGAGCATATTCTGAGCCTTGGAGGTGAAAATATAATAGGTATGGGTGCTGATTTCGACGGAATACCTGAAACTCCTTTCCCTGATGCCTCTTCATATATCTCAGTGGCTGAGCTGCTCGGAAATGAATTAAAATTATCTGAAAATGTAATTGAAAAAATTATGTACAGAAATCTTGTTGATTGTACTTTAAAGTTGATTTAAATTTTCAATTAATAAATATCTATCAAAATGAACTTAATATTTCATTATTATTGTAATTTTACAATTTAAGTTATTATTTTTGTTGATGGTTTTTAAGTAAATATAAATAATCAGTAAAAAAAAATGAATATCAAAAATACTAATTCAGATAATTCTGGTGGCTCAAACAAATTTATTTCTTTTGCGGGAAATAAATTTATTCCTGTAATTGCGTTAATAATAATAGCAGTTTCAATCATTGCGGTATATTCTAACATACATGGCAATTCAATCCATTTTGATGATGAATTTATTTTCAAAAATACAGATTTGCATGACCCATCGGATTTTGATAAGCTATTTTCGATAAATAAATTCAGATTGGTACCATTTTGGACTTTTGCCGTTAATTATACATCAAGCAATGGTGGAAAGGAGCTTGCCGGATTTTATAATACAAACATTGCGATACATATTATCAATAGTTTTTTTGCTATTGGGATACTATTTTTAATATTCAAAACTCCGGTAATTAAAGAAACCGAAATGGCAAAATACGGACCACTTATAGCATTTTCAGGGGCACTGCTTTTTGCTATGCACCCGCTTCAAACTCAAGCTGTAACATATATTTATCAGCGACTTGCATCTATTGCCACTACTTTTTATTTCGGAGCCGTTTTGACTTATCTTGCCGGCAGAATCTCTAAAAAAGGGCTTTCTGTAAAATTACCACTTTTTGGATTGAGCTTTATATTCTTGATTCTTGGATTATTCTCCAAGGAAAATGTATTTACGATTTTCCCAATGATACTGATATTAGAGCTTATATTGTTTAATAAGAATTTCAGATTGTCTCCGGCTGTAATTGGAGTTTTCCTTGGCTTGATAGCTCTCGGCATATTTATATTTTTACAATTTCAGGTGCCTTCCAATATATTTCAGCCTATCAATAATTTTAATGGTGAAACAGTAACAAGCCAGAATTATTTGATTACTCAGTTTAAAGTATTGCCTCTTTATCTTAGGCTTTTTATAGCACCATACGGTCAGAATTTTGACCATGATATAAGAATCTCAGAATCATTTTTTGATTCTCAGGTTCTTCTTGGTTTTGGAATTTTGGTTATATTACTGGCTTTTGCAATTTATATGTATAAATATAATCGTCTTATTACATTTGGAATTTTGTGGTTTTTTCTTACAATATCGGTCGAATCAAGTATAATACCAATTGCTGACGTTGTGTTTGAACATCGCGTTTACTTACCTATGATTGGATTAGTTTTAGCTTTGACAGCTATTCTGTATGAGCTTATATCAAAAAAGGAAAAGTTAATTCCGGTGCTTTTTATTTTCTTGTTCATATTTTCAGCATTTTCTGCTTTTTTAGCTCATAATAGGAATAAAGTATGGGAAAGCGAAATCTCACTATGGAGTGATGTAATCAGTAAATCTCCGAAAAAAGCTCGTGCTTATTTTAAAAGAGGACAAGCTCTGATTTCAAACAAGAAAGTTAATCAGGCTTTAGATGACTTCAACAAGACTATTGAATATAATCCGGAATTCATTTCTGCTTATACCTATAGAGCTGCAATTCATATCAATTCGGAGAGATTTAAAGAAGCAATTACCGATTACGACAAATTTATTGAACTTTCTAAGGATAAAACCCAAGGCTATTTGAACCGAGCCAGGGTATTCAGCCGAATAAAACGAAACACTAAAGCTTTAGAAGATTACAATTCTTACTTGAAAAGGAATAATCTGGATATTGAAGTTTACCTCGAGAAAGCTGCTGTCTATGAATCAATGAATGATGCTGTCAGCGCAATCAATACAACCAAAGAAGCTTTAAAAATTGATTCGACCAACACAAATGCTATTGTAACTTTAGGCAAGTATTTATATATGAGAGGTGAGTTTGATAATGCCTTACCATGGATTGATAAAGTCATAAATTCAGAAAAAGCAACACGCAATTCCAAGCTAATTGCTTATAATATTAAGGGTAGTATTTACTTTTTTAAGAAGGATTATGACGAAGCTTTAAAATTCTATGATGAAGCCGAAAAAATCAATAAAAAACACAAGCCTTTACTTATCAATTATGCTCTTATTTACAGAACTTTAGGCGACTATGAGAAAGAACTTGCCATCATAGACAGAATATTAGAATTTGACCGAAGAGATGATAATAACTGGCTTGCTCGCGGTATCTGCAATATTAATTTAAAAAGATATAATGATGCCGATAAAGATTTGAGGAGAGCACTGGAAATAAACCGAAAGAATAAAGAAGCAAATTATCGTCATGCAAGTATTTATAAATATTTGCAATAAAGAATTATTCGGCTGAATATTTTATCGGGTCTGATTTGCCGGCATCTCTGAAACCTCTCAGACGGAGCCGGCAAGACTCGCATTGTCCGCAGGCAATATCGGAATTTTTGTAACAACTCCAGGTATGAGAGAAATCCACTCCTAATTCAAGCCCTATTTTGATAATTCCAGATTTAGTCATGTCAATAATCGGTGTGAAAATTTTAATTTCCGATCCCGGCTTTGTTCCTAAATTTATGGTTGATTGGAATGCCGAGAAGAATGATTTTCTGCAGTCAGGATAACCGCTTGAATCCTGCTCCATAGCACCGATAAAAATCGCCCTGGCTTCTATAACTTCAGCCCAGCTTGTAGCAATTGCAAGAATATTTGCATTACGAAATGGTACATAAGTATTTGGTATTTCACCTAAGCCGAGATTAGAATTTTTGACTTCAATTTTATTATCAGTCAGAGATGAGCCTCCAATTTCTGCAAGAAAACTTACATCAGTAACAAGTTTGTGTTCGATACTGAAATCTTGGCATACCAAATTGAAGCATTCTAATTCTTTCAATTGAGTAAGTTGTCCATAATTAAGGTGTATCGCTGCAAGTTCAAAACCGGCATTTTTAGCAATAGCAGCACAAACAGCCGAATCCATTCCTCCTGAGAGCAATACTATGGCAAGATTCTTTTTCATCAATAATTTATACTGGCTAAAAATGATTGAAAAATGTCATCAAATTCTCTTGGTGAGGGCATAATATTATTTTTAACATTTACAGGTACGAGCGAAAACTCATATAAATCGCCGGTAGTTGAAATATAAACAGCGCTTCTTGCTATCAATGCTCCACCTGTATTAGAATATTCGTATTTCACAAAATCCTGAGCTCCCATATTAATTTGCTGATATTTGCCAATTTGTTTTACAAACCCTACAGTTTTATTTTCCCGTCTATCAAGTGAAATCCTTGCAAGACCGAAAAGTCCTTCCTTTTCAATGATTTGCTTAATCAGTTCGTTATTCCTCAATACAGAGAAAACAGCAGAAAGTGTATAATCAGGATTCATTGCAACCGCAATAATATCGGGTGTAACTTTAGATTCTACATTGACCAAAAACCAACCATCAGGCAAGAAAGCAATCATATCGCCCTTATCAGAGCGAATTATATTTTCACTCATTTTTAAAATTGGTTTCGGACTAAGTACAAGCTCCTGTTCGAACTCCTGTACTCTCTTTTCTTCATGCACTACAATAATACATGAATTAAGAATAACCACTAAAAATACAATTAATATTCTAAATAAATTCTTGGACATAATATTTTAATATTCTTCAACATGCAATGCACCGTCTTTTTCTTCACAGTGCTTAGTATAATTATATTTTGACAGATAGTTTGTTACTGATTCGACCATTTTGGGATTGCCGCAAAGGAAGAAATGCGTTTTATTCGGATTAATTTCAATTCCTGCTTCGTTCTGAAGAGCTTCAGCCTCAAGGTGTTTCTCAATATATCCTGTGAGTCCCGTCCAGCTGCTGTCAGCTTTAAGAAGAGTCGGAAAATAGTAGAAATTTTTAAAATTTTGCTCAATAAATCTTAATTCGCTGTAGTAGCCTAAATCCCATGGATAACCTGCCCCATGGACGACAGCAAGTTTACTTTCAGTATGGTCTTTAAGATGAGATCTGAGGAAACTCATATAAGGAGCAAGTCCGGTTCCGGTAGCTATCATTACTATATTCGAACCATCGGGAACTTCGTTCAAATTGAAAATACCATGAATTTTATCGTCAATCCACATTCTTCTGCCTTGTGTCAGATTGAAAAGTCTTGGTGTGAGCTGTCCTGATTTTACCTGACTTATATAAAATTCGAATTCCGATATTTCATGTTTGGCTGAGGCTATGGAATATGGTCTGATTATTAGCTCATTTTCCTTCATTGGTTCTATAGTAACAACTGAATTAGCCGACCTTTGTTCATTTGAGAGAAGACCTATTGATGTATATTGCCCTGCCACAAATTCATTCCTTGGCTGGTCAGTTTTGATTCTGAGAATCATCAAATCAGGCGTCAACAAAATTTTACCTATTACTGTTGCGTTGTATAATGACGAGTTCATAAATTTTATTATTATAAATTGCACATATAGTTATGCAAAAATAAACATAGTTAAGTTTAAATTCGAAGTTTTATAAAAAAAATGATGTTTTTGTTGCTAAAATAATGAAACTTATTATAATTTGTAATGATTTTGGATTATTTTAAGGTGAAATAATCATGATGTGAATCATTATGAATACTCAAAGCTCCTGCTCGAACCAGTCTAATCATTAATCTCTCTGCTCTTCTGTCTGAAATATTTACTAATCTTGCAAAATCTTTGACAGTTACACGGTCATTTTTTTCAAGATAGGAAAAAAGCCGCTTTTCTTTCTCACCTATACTTAACTTGAGGGGTTTATCCTCAGTTGTCTGCCGCATAAGTCTTGTCATTTCGCGACTTGCTTCGACAGATTTCTCGCCAAGCCTTATATAAACTTTATATTCAGGTTTTTTGGAATCTGTATCTAAAATCAACTTGTGAGGTTTAACCGTGCTTTCCTTAATAACTAGTAACAGAATATCTTTATCATACAAATTTATAATATGAATTTCACCTTCAATTGGTGGCTCTATGTGAAACTTGCAGGCAGTCATTACGATATCGGATTCAGCTTTTTCACTTGCAATGCCATAAATCTTGCCATTATCATCAACACCAACAAAGAGATACCCACCTGAAGTATTTGCAATTGCTACAATTTCTTTGGCAAGTTTTTTCGGAGTTGTAGATTTTCTTTTAAATTCGACTGAACTTGATTCTCCACCCGAAATGATTTCAAGTACTTTTTTGGGGTTCATTTTATTGTTTTGGTATTATTATTTGTCTATAAGAGTGCTTTTTTGCTTAATTATTTCTTTATTCAATTTTATTTAAGTAATTTTACAAATGATTTGGTTACAAATTTTAAGACGAATATATTTGTTAATTTATAGATGGTAATTTTATGTTTTTAAAAAAATATTTTAATTTGTTTGGAATTTTGATTATCCTTATGTTTATATCAATGAATTCACAAGCCTTTTCACAAGTTTGGACAAAGGTTCCGGGTACTTTGGATTATGTAAATTTTTTAAAATTTTCAATTCATAATCAAGAAAAATTGTTTGCAGGTTCTGATGCTATTCCAACGGATATCACAACAAATATTGTAAATTTTCCCTTTTTCGGATATGGTTTTCAAGTAAGCAGTAATTCAGGTGCTACATTTTCTCAAGCGAAACTCACAGATTATTCAATATTTGATATTATTGAGTCCGGGGAAGATGCTTCTTTACTGATGGTTTCAGCCCGCAAACAGGACATTGGCAGAATACTCGTAACTAAGGACGGAGGCACAACCTGGGATGAAGAAACAAAAAGATGCGAAGGCTCATCGCAAGCATCAAGGTTCCAATCTGCTTCAGAAGGAGATAGTGAGGTTTTTTATGCTGCAATGCTAAATTCAACAAGCGGATTTCGCTACTCTGATGACTTATTTGAAAACTGCTTGACTACCGTCGAAACTAATATCAACTCACGCGATTTGGCAATATCAAAATCAAATCCAAAAGTCTTGTATCTGATCGGTGATAATGTATCAAGTGCCAGAGTTTTGTGCTCAAGTGATGGCGGTCAATCCTGGCAGGATCGCTCAGAAGGACTATTGAATTATAGGATATTATCTGTTCAGGTGTCACCTCTGAACGAAGCTGTGGTTGTGGTTGGAGCCGATTCTATCACACCTGCCGGAAGAATATTCGGTATGGGAGTTTTTTACAGTGATGATTATGGACTGAACTGGAGACACGCAGGAGCTGCAGGAGCTTCAGTCTTTGACATTCAATATCATCCGACTGATTCAAGATATTGGGCTGCAGCAGGTGGCGATAAAGGCGTTTTAATTAGCGGAACCGGTGGTGATTACTGGGAATTTTCAACCGACGGACTTCCGGAAGATTTCTTTGCCCGTAAAGTCGCTATTCCTAATGTTGCTCCTGATGCAAATGGTATAATTGTTTATGCATCTATTTATGGAAATGGCATTTATAAATCAAACCGCATAACAACTTCTGTAAAAAATAATGATTTTGCCGGGAATGCCGAATTAATTCAAACTGTTTTTCCTAATCCTGCTGAAAATTTTATTTCAATTATAAGTGAAGTTGATTTAAACGGTTTAAACTATGATATTTATAATCTATTTGGTTCTAAATTATCATTTGGGAAATTTGGCTCCTCTAATTTGTTGAATATTGCTGAATTGGCTTCCGGCACTTATTTCCTGAAAATAAGCCAAAATGAAAAGTATCAGCTGATTAAATTTATAAAAAATTAAGTAATGAAATATCTGGTTTTCTTAATATTAATTTTTATCTTGATTGCCTGTACCGAAAATGGTACAGGCAACAAGGATAATTCTAACCGTATAACCGGATGTGAGCCTGAATTATATGCTCCCAAGTTCAAGTCAATTGCTATTGATAACAGCCTTTTTGAGCTTGATAAGTATTATGGCAAGGTTATTCTTTTAGATTTCTGGGCTACTTGGTGCATTCACTGCAACTACTCACGACCAATGCTGAAGCTTGTTTATGATGAGTTTTATGCTGATACAAATTTTGTTATGTTTGGAATATCTGTAAACGACAAACCTGAAAAGTTGTTAGAATATCTGATAGATAAGGAGATTAAGTGGACTCAAATCCAAAATTCATCTCAATTAGGACCTGACCCTAAAACACTTTTCTGTGTTGATGGAATTCCAACGGTTATTATCATAGATAAAGATGGCAAAATTAATTCAAGAATTAATCCCAACAGCAGCGAAATTATGATTAGGAAAATCAAAGAATGTCTT